>NZ_JACJDO010000033.1:36331-47899 GCF_014163535.1 Pseudoalteromonas sp. SR45-4 | reverse complement strand
CGATGATAGTGTAGCATTTGCTATGTGAAAGTAGGACATTGCCAGGCTCCAAATTGTAGAAAGCCCGACTAGAAATAGTCGGGCTTTTTTACGTCTGCAGAAAAGTGAAATGTGGGTGAATAATGGACAAAAGTCTCTCGCGTAGGTTGGGCGAGCGTAGCGACACCCGACACTCAAATCATAAAAACATCACCACTAGCCAATGAATGTGGTGCATTTGCACTGTGATTTTCTACCGCTGTGGGCACTACGACATTTTACAGCGTTGTCGCTACGAAGTAGCGCGCCGACTCCAAATCGAGATAGCCCGATTGAAAATAATCGGTTTTTTTTACGTCTGCAGAAAAGTAAAATTCAAGTCATTAATAAGTAAAACTCAAAGATAAAAAAATACTATGCTGATAAACTCAAAGTACATTTATTTTAGACTTGTATGAGCATGACAGCATTTTCTAGCCGAGTTTATTTACTGCGACATGGTGAGCTTACGACTAAAGATGTTTTAGCGGGGCATACCGATTTTATATTGAGTAAAAAAGGGTTTGAGCAGTTAAATATCGCCTGTGGCAGGTTAGCAAATATTGATTTAGTTACCTCATCGTCTTTAAAGCGCTGTAGTGAGTTTGCTCGGCAATTTTGTGATTTTAATAAAATACCACTGAATATAACCGACGATATTAAAGAGTTTAACTTTGGTGATTGGGATGGCCAAAGCTATGATGAACTGTGGCAGCATACTAAAACACCGACAATTGGTGACTTTTGGCAAAGCCCTTGGCTCGTGACGCCACCTAACGGTGAAAGCATGGCTCATTTTTATCAGCGCATAACAACGTGGTGGCAGCAATTATTAGTTAATACTATTTGCCAAGGTACTCGCTCACAACTTGTAATTACGCATGCAGGAGTAATAAAGCAATTACTCGCTATTATTTGTCAGGTGCCAAAACAGTTAAATTATCAAAATATATTTACTGTGGGTTATGGCAAGGTTATTTGTATCGATATATTTTTTGATGAAAATGGCCAAGCTTGGCCTAAAATTATTTTTTAAAAACGCCTGATCCTCTTTTATCACAACGATATCAGTTGTGGGATTTAGCAGTTATCTTTTTACTTTTTTGAAAACGTGAGTTGCTACACAATGTTTAAAATAGCCCCTTTGAATAATCAATTTGACCACCTTATTCACAATAAAATAAATAATAAAACCAAACCCCTAGGGGCACTAGGTCAGCTTGAACTGATTGCATTACAGTTAGTAAAAATACTATCTCAAACGATAAAGAGTGACGTTGAATTTACTGCATTTAAAGCTGAGATTTGTAACCCTACTTTAGTTGTTTTTGCTGGAGATCATGGGATTGCAGCGCAAGGAGTATCAATTGCACCGAGTGAAGTAACTGCACAAATGGTCGCTAACTTTGTCGCTGGCGGCGCTGCTATAAATATATTTTGTCAGCAACTTGGCTGGCAACTTGAGGTTGTTGATTGCGGTATATTAGAAAAAAGCCCTGCTAGCAAGGTACATGATTGCCGACTTGGTAATATAACCGCCCCGCTTAACTTACACATGGCCATGAGCACTGCGCAAGTAGAGCAAGGGTTTAGTAATGCTAAGTCACTGGTTTTACAGCTTAAACAACAAGGCTGTAATACATTGGCTATGGGGGAGATGGGAATTGGCAATACCACGAGTGCCGCAGCTATTATGGCAGCAATATTAAATTTACCTGTGACGCAATGTGTGGGTAGAGGCACTGGCGTGAGTGACGAATTAATTGCGCGTAAAATCAATGTTGTTGAGCAAGCATTACAACTGCATAAAGCCCACTTGGCTGATCCAATAGCGCTGCTTGCTGCAGTGGGTGGCTTTGAAATTGTGCATATTACCGGTGCAATGCTAGCGGCGGCAGAGCAAGGTATGGCCGTTATTGTTGATGGCTTTATTTGTAGTGCTGCGGCTATGGTTGCGATTAAAATTAACCCTATAGTAAAAGAGTATTTAATTTTTGCTCATTGTTCTAATGAACAAGGCCATCAACAAATGTTAAGCAAGCTTGAAGTTAAACCCTTGCTACAATTAGATTTACGCTTAGGTGAAGGCACTGGCGCAGCATTGAGCTTACCTTTGCTACAAGCCGCTCTTGGCTTTTATAACCACATGGCAAGCTTTGCGGATGCCGGTGTTGAGCAGGTTGTATAATATGAGTGACAGTTCACTTTTAGATACCCCAAATAATAAATTACAAACCAAGGTCACGCAGTGGCAGTTAGTATTATTGGCGATTAGCTTTTTAACCCGCATTCCGGTTGCTTTGCGTTTTAATGTTACTAATACTCACCTTAATCAAGCCAGTCGCTATTTTGCATTAGTAGGTTTGTTACTTGGTGGGTTGTTGGCACTTAGTTACTGTATTTTTCAGCTGTTGTTACCGCCGTCTTTAAGTGTGTTATTAATGATGGCTTTTGGCTTGCTATTAACTGGCGCGTTTCATGAAGATGGCTGGGCTGATGTGTGGGATGGCTTTGGCGGCGGTTGGCAGGTAGAGCAAAAATTAACTATCATGAAAGATAGCCGTTTGGGTACTTATGGAGCTGCGGCATTATTTATAATATTGCTGATTAAGTTTCAGAGTCTGGTATTACTTAGTACTTCGCTCACAGCCATTATAACTGCGATATTGCTGGGTCAGTGTTTAAGTCGGGTAATAGCAACCAGTTTAATTATGAGCATGGATTACGTGAGTGAGGATGCCACCTCAAAAGTTAAGCCTATCGCTATGCATTTGTCGTTTAACAGCTTAGCTATTTTAACGCTCACTGCAGTAATTTTATTACTGAGTTTAATTTTCTTAAATATTATTGTATGGCAAACAGCGGTGATTATTATTGCCGTGTTGCTCATTTTACGCAGTGTATTAGTACGCTGGTTTAAGCGCCAGCTAGGTGGTTATACTGGAGATTGTTTAGGCGCGGCGCAGCAGTTATCTGAGGTGGTTATTTACTTAACCTTAGTGGGCTTATTATGAGCAACAACCATGCACTTATTTTAGGTGGTGCCCGCAGTGGTAAAAGTCGTTTTGCAGAACAGTTAGCGATTAAGAGTAATAAATCGGTGATTTATCTTGCCACTGCACAGCCTAATGACGATGAAATGCAAGTACGTATTACGCGCCATCAAAAAGACCGCCCAGCAAACTGGCAATTAGTTGAAGAGCCCATAGCGCTTGCCAAACTACTTAAAGCCCATAGTAAAGCTGATAACTGTATATTGGTAGATTGTTTAACGCTATGGCTTACAAACTGTTTATGCCATAGCGACAAGCATTGCTGGCAAACGCAAAAAGCTGAGTTATTAGCTCAACTTAAAAGCTTACCAGGGCAAGTTATTTTTGTAAGTAACGAAGTGGGGCACGGTATAGTTCCGCTTGGCGAATTAAGCCGTACATTTGTAGACGAATCTGGCTGGTTACACCAAGCATTAGCTGCGCAGGTTTCCCAAGTTGAGTTTATTATGGCGGGTTTAGCGCTTACATTAAAAAATAAACAATAAACCCCTCCCTTAGAAACACACTGCTTAGTTATATATTGTACAACCTGCAGAGTAGGCTTTGTAGGTTGTTTTTAACGAATTACTGCTTCAAATATCTTTAACTTTAACCGCAGGATTTCCAACCACCACGATGTTGGCTGCCACATTTTTTGTTACTATCGAGCCCGCTCCAATAACGGCATTATCGCCAATAGTTATTCCAGCTAAAATTATTACGCCTGCACCAACCCATACATTATTACCTATACTAATTGGCTGGCTAAAGTTTTCTTTACTTAATCTTTGCTGCGGATCTAGCGCGTGAGATACAGCTAGCAATTGTACATTAGGGCCTATTAAACAGTCGTTACCAATACTAATGGCCGACTCAGGTAGCGGAGAATCTAAAATGGTGCAGTTAATATTTATAAAGGTACGATCACCAATAATAAGTGTACTACCATAATCGCAGTGAAACCCTGCTTCAATAATTACCTCTTCACCGCAATCAAAAAATAAGCTTTTAATACGCTTTAAATTGCCCTTACTGGGGCTTTTATTAAATAAACGGCAGATATCGCCGGCGAGCTTACGCTGAGTTAAATATTCTTTACTGATACTATTAAATAATTGCATATACTTTACTTTATTCGGCTATTACCCCTAGCTTACCGTATTTTAAGTTTTATTATAATTTGATTAAATTGCTTTATTTTTGCTCGTTCACTTGCCATTTAACTAGTTTCGTTTAAAATTGCGCATCTTTCGAAACGAAACTTAATTGCATATCACTTATGACCAAACGAAACACCCAGCAACGACGTCACAATATATTGGCTCAGGTTAATGAGCTTGGTGAAGTGGTCGTGGAAAAATTAGCTGAGCAGTTTCAAACCTCAGAAGTGACCATTCGAAAAGATTTAACTGCGCTTGAAAAAAGTGGCCTGTTACTGCGCCGTTATGGTGGAGCTATTGCATTACCAAAAGAGATAGTAAGCGATGAGATTGATTCTAAGCGTAAAGTGGCTATAGCCAAGGCTGCAGCCGCACTGATCAAAGATCATAACCGCATTATTATTGATAGCGGGCGCACTACAGCAGCAATGATCCCAGAGCTTGCAAGTAAACAAGGCCTAGTTGTAATGACGAATGCTATTAAAGTTGCTAATCGCTTGCTAGCGCTCGAAAACGAGCCAACATTATTGATGACCGGTGGGACATGGGATCCGCATTCAGAATCGTTTCAGGGGCAAGTTGCAGAAAGCGTACTATGCTCTTACGACTTTGATCAGCTATTTATTGGTGCCGATGGCATAGACGTAAAGCGCGGTACTACTACCTTTAACGAACTAGTTGGCTTAAGCCAAGTAATGGCAAAAGCAGCACGTGAAGTTATAGTGATGGTTGAATCAGATAAAATTGGCCGAAAAATCCCAAATTTAGAATTACCGTGGCAAATAGTAACCACCTTAATAACCGACAATGGCTTAGCAGACGATAAACGCAAAGCAATTGAGGCATGTGGTGTAAAACTAATTTGTGCAGAGATTATGGAATAGCCCGTTAACTTGAATTCAGGTTATAAGCGGGCAAATATTTAAAAAATTAATGGAGACACTATGTGTGGAATAGTTGGGGCAGTTGCAGAACGTCCAGTAAATAAAATTTTAGTTGAAGGCCTTAAACGCCTTGAGTACCGTGGTTACGATTCAGCAGGCGTAGCACTGCTTGATGGCAACACCCTTAAAACTGTAAAAGCAGTTGGTAAAGTAGTAAACCTAGAATCGGCACTTGAGCAATCAGGTGTTAGCGGCCATACAGGTATTGCACACACTCGCTGGGCTACTCACGGTAGTGTAACTGAAGCCAATGCACATCCACATGTTTCAAGCGGCCAGCTAGCACTAGTACACAATGGCATCATCGAAAATCACGTAAGCTTGCGCGCCGCATTAAAAGGCGACGGTTACGAATTTTTATCAGACACCGACACCGAAGTTATGGTGCACTTAATTCACCAACTTCGTCAGCAACACAAAACCTTACTCGCATCAGTACAAGCTGCCGTTAAGCAATTTGAAGGTGCATTTGGTACAGTTGTATTTGATAAAGACAACAGCAACGAAATTATTGTAGCGCGCTCAGGCAGCCCACTTGTTATAGGTTTAGGGCTTGGCGAAAACTTTATTGCCTCTGATCAATTGGCACTACTACCGGTTACTCGCAGCTTTATATTTTTAGAAGAAGGCGACGTAGCACGTATTACACGTGACACAGTAGAAATTTTTGATGCCGATGGCAACGCTGTAGAGCGTGAAGTGGTTGAATCAAACATCACTCAAGATGCATCAGGCAAAGGCGATTACCGCCATTACATGCTAAAAGAAATTTACGAGCAGCCACTTGCTGTACGTAATACCCTTGAAGGGCGTTTAAACAACGACCGAGTAGCAATTGACGCTTTTGGCGACAGTGCACAACAAATATTTAAAGATGTAAAACACGTACAAATTATTGCCTGTGGTACGTCTTACCATTCGGGTATGGTTGCACGTTACTGGCTTGAGCAATTTGCAGGCGTAAGCTGTAATGTAGAAATTGCCTCAGAATTTCGCTACCGCCAGTCGTTTGTACACGAAAAAAGCCTACTAGTAACTATTTCACAATCAGGCGAAACAGCCGATACACTTGCTGCACTGCGTTTAGCAAAGCAACAAGGTTACATGGCGTCAATGACCATTTGTAACGTACCTGGCTCATCACTTGTACGCGAATCAGACCTTGCCTTTATGACCAAAGCCGGCGCCGAAATTGGCGTAGCATCTACTAAAGCGTTTACTACGCAATTAGTTGGTTTGTTAATGCTTACTGCGTCTATAGCGCAAGAAAAAGGCCTTGATCAAAGCGCAATTGTTAATGCAATTAAAGTACTACCTGCAAAATTAGAAGAAACTTTACAGCTTGCAGATAGCATTGCCGAGTTAGCAGAAGAGTTTGCCGACAAGCAACATTCACTATTTTTAGGTCGTGGTTCGCAATACCCAATTGCAATGGAAGGCGCGCTTAAGCTTAAAGAAATTTCGTACATTCACGCAGAAGCCTACGCTGCAGGCGAACTTAAACATGGTCCACTAGCACTAATTGACGCCGACATGCCGATTATTGTTGTAGCACCTAATAACGAACTGCTAGAAAAACTTAAATCAAACGTAGAAGAAGTACGTGCTCGTGGTGGTATTATTTACGTATTCGCAGATAAAGATTCTCACTTTGAATCAGACAACACCATGCGTGTTATCAACGTAAATCACACTGACGATATTATTGCGCCAATTGTTTACACCTTACCATTACAGCTACTGTCGTACTACGTAGCGGTAATTAAAGGCACAGACGTTGACCAACCACGTAACTTAGCTAAATCTGTTACTGTTGAATAACAAGAAGTTAGTGTTATAAGATAAAAAAGACGCGAAAGCGTCTTTTTTTTGCCAGTAACTAAATGCGATTTAAATCACTAACCCCTACTTAATAAGCGTTAAATACGCTAAAATTGCAGGCTAATTTTTAGTAATGAGCCCACACCTTTATGACCTCAGCCACAAGCCCTAGCACTTTTAACGAACTTGGCCTTATTCCAGAGCTATTAGCTCGTTTAACCGACTTGGAATATACCCAACCTACTCCAATTCAAGCTAAGGCTATACCTAGTGTGCTTGCAGGCAGTGACTTAATTGCTGGGGCAAATACAGGCTCAGGTAAAACAGCAACGTTTGCGCTGCCAATGCTACAAAAAATGTTCCTTGAACAAGGTAGTAAAAGCGCAGCCAGCAAAGGTAACTTTGTAACGGGGCTTATTTTAGTACCTACTCGTGAGCTTGCTACTCAAGTAGCCGATAGCGTTAAATCGTATTCTGCTAACTTTAATGGCGCAATTAAAACGATTGCTGTGTTTGGTGGTGTATCGGTTAATACACAAATGCAGGCACTTCGTGGTGGCGCTGATATTATAGTGGCAACACCAGGGCGCTTACTCGATTTAATCTCAAGCAATGCTATTAAGCTCGATAAACTAAATACACTCGTGCTTGATGAAGCCGACCGTATGCTAAGCCTTGGCTTTACCGAAGAGCTTGCTGAGTTATTAGCGTTAATGCCTGCTAAAAAACAAACTATGTTATTTTCAGCAACTTTCCCAGAGCAAGTTAAGCTATTAACACAAGATTTATTAAACGACCCTGTTGAAATACAAGTTCAAAGCAAAGACGAAAGCACTTTAGTACAGCGTGTATTTTGCGTTAATAAAGGCGAGAAAACCACTGTTTTAGCGCATTTAATTAAAACCCATAAATGGCGCCAAGCACTGATTTTTGTTAATGCTAAAAAAGATTGTGAACACTTAGCGCAAAAGCTTGAAAAGCGCGGTGTTAATGCACAAGTTTTTCATGGCGATAAAGGCCAAAGTGAACGTACCCGCGTAATAGAAAAGTTTAAAGCAGGCGAAATTGAAGTGCTAATAGCAACTGATATTGCAGCACGTGGTTTAGATATTGAAAAGCTGCCAGTGGTTATTAACTTTAATCTACCACGCAGCCCTGCTGATTATATGCACCGTATTGGCCGCAGCGGCCGTGCAGGTGAAGTGGGTTTAGCGCTTTCATTAGTTGATTATGAAGATTTACATCACTTTAAAATAATTGAGAAGAAAAACAAACTACGTCTTGAGCGCGAGCAAGTGGCAGGCTTTGCAGTGAACCAAGCGAATGTTGATGCCGCACAGGCGCTTAAAAACGAAAAGCCAATGGCAAAACCCGAAGGCACGGGCAAGAAAAAGAACAAAAAAGCAGATCTTGAAGACGATGTTTGGGCTGGTTGGCGAGGTAAATCTAAGTAACCGGAGTTCAAGTTAAGTAATTAGAGTAAACATTGATCTAAAAAGCCGACGTTACGTCGGCTTCTTTGTGCTGCATCAGTATTTTATTTATAAAATACGTCTACAGTACCTTTTACTTTTATAAGTAATGGTTGGCCACGACGATCTAGCGCTTTAGGTGCGGCAACTTTGATCCAGCTTTCGCTGATGCAGTATTCTTCAACGTCAAAACGCTCTTTGCCGTTCAGAGTTACACCAATTTCATGTTCGAATACTTCTTCTACATAAAACTTGCTGCGTGGATTAATCGAAAGTTGGTCTGGTAACTCTGGTTTATTTGTATCAGTCATAATTGTGATCTGCATTGAATAGATAGTGCGCTATTGTAGGCAATACAGGTGTTATGCTCAAGCACGACAACAATAAATGCTAATAAAGTTAGCTATTAAATTTCACAGTTAAGCGCGGCGGTTTAAATTAATAACTAACAGTGCAGCTTGTCTGCAATTAATGAAACGTTAAACTAGCCAGTGAAAAGCTCATTTTACGTTGGCGTAAGTCAATACTTTTTAAGGTCACATTCACACGCTCACCAATAGTAAATTTTTGTTTGCTGTTGCTCCACTGTTGTTTGGCAGCATTAAATACAAACTCACCTTGGCTGAAGCTACTCACCGCTACTAAACCCTCAACGCCTGTGCAGTCTAGCTCAACAAAAAAGCCAGCGCTTGATACACCACTAATAGTGGCGGTAAATGTATCGCCAAGGTATTTTTCCATATAGCTACATTTTAAGGCGCTTTCTACTTCACGGCTAATATCGTTGGCTTTGCGCGATTGTGCTGAGCAATGCAAGCTTAATGTTTCTATACTTTCAAGGTTATAAGGGTATGCCTTTTTAGCTAACTTGCTAACGCTAGACGCTTTATTAGCAAACACATTTAAGAAGCTTATCGCCCGCTGTAAACCATTTTGCTGCTTAGCCTGAATTTTGGCGCGAATTGCACGATGGGTTACTAAATCTGCATAGCGACGAATTGGCGAGGTAAAGTGAGCGTAAGCATTGTATGCTAGGCCAAAGTGACCTTGGTTATTAGCCGAGTATTCGGCTTGCGATTGTGAGCGCAGTAATAAAGTACGGATCACGCTGGCATCGCTGCGCTGACTAATGTTATTTAGTAGTTTATTGTAATCGGCTGGCGTTGGCTTATCACCGCCGCCAAGCTGCAGTCTTTTTTCGGCCAGTAGCGCCCGTAGCGTTTGTAGCTTTTTCTGTTGTGGCCCTGCATGTACTCTAAATAATCCGGGGATTTGGTGTTTATCTAAAAACTGTGCGGTACACACGTTAGCGCACAGCATAAATTCTTCAATCATGCGGTGTGCGTCATTGCGCTCTATTGGCTCAATACTGGTAATTTTTTGATTTTTATTCAGATTAAGCTTGAGCTCTTGCGTATCAAAGTCAATAGCGCCGCGAAGTTTGCGCGCTGCGCTTAAATCTAAATAAAGATAATGCAAATTTTTAATCAGTGGCGACACATCAGCATTCAATTCGGCTAATTGTTTAGCTGAGCTAGAATGGGGTTTAGCAATGACAGCATGTGCTTGTGTGTAGGTTAGCCTTGCATGTGAGTGGATCAGCCCCTCTGTAAAATTAGCTTGAGTCACTTGACCATCTTGGCTAATGGTCATATCACACACTAATACCAGGCGATCTTCATGTGGGTTTAACGAGCACAGGCCATTTGATAATGCTTCTGGCAGCATAGGAACAACTTGTCCCGGGCAATAAATAGAGGTGGCGCGTTGTTGCGCTTCTATATCTAACACATCATTGGGTTTTACATAATGCGACACATCGGCAATAGCGACCAGTAAACGCCAGTTTCCTTGCTCTGTTCTTTCGCAGTATACGGCGTCGTCAAAATCTTTTGCGTCTTCGCCATCAATAGTAACAAACGGAAACAAGCGGTAATCTACACGCGCTAATTTATCTTGCTCGGTTACTTCATTACCAAGTGAACTTGCTTGTGCTAGTAAATCCTTGCTCCAGCTATCTGCAACACCATGACGACGCAGCGCAAGCTTTGTTTCCATACCTGCAGAGTGAGGCAGACCAAGTACTTCGGTTATTTGCACTTGAGTTGCATGGCGAAAAGTAGGGTACTGGGTAATTTTAGTGTTTACATACTGGCCCACACTGGTGTTTGCTAATTGGCACTGCGCTACTTGCACTTTTTGTGGGCATTTTGTGTTATTGGCTACTAGCACGTAGTCTGTGCCTTGGCGCTTTAATATACCGGCTAAATGGGTGGTTTTATGCTCAATAATTTTTATTAATTTATTGTTTGAGCGTTTATGACTAGCGGCTTCTTGTAGTATTTGTACTATATCGCCTTCAAATACGTGAGCTAACTGGTTCTTAGCGATAAATAAATCTTTTTCGCTGGCGCTATAATTAACGAAACCAAAGCCATCTGCATGTAGGGTAATTACACCACTCACAAGTAAGGCTTGATCAATAACTTGGTAACCTTTGTGTTGGCTAAACATAAGTTGGCCATCGCGTTCCATGGCGCGTAAACGCCTTCTGAGGGCTTCTTTTTGCTCAGCATTTTTTAGCTCTAAGGCATGCGCGATTTGTTCACGGTTAAGGTTTTTTTTCATTTTGCCAAAAAGGCTTAAAATAAATTCACGACCCGGGATCGGGTTGTCATAAATTGGTGATGATAATGGTGCGGTTGGGTTCAAATTCATAAAACTCTCTTAAATTCGCCCAGCGCTTTTACTGTGTATCTACAAACTAGGAATATAAAAGACTTAAGATTGATAAAGATAAGGTGGAATAAAGCATAAGGCGAGACTGACTCGAACAGTGAGTCGAAAATAAATTAAGCTGCATAGTACATACTCAATTTTAAATGTTTAGTAATACCAATTACTTAATGTAAGTGGTAAAAAATTAGCTCACAGACAAATTAATTATATGTGAGCTGTTAATACACTAAAGCGTATTATTTAACAGTGTTTATATACAAACAATGTTTTCGGCTTGTGGGCCTTTTTGACCTTGAGTAACAGTAAACTGTACACGTTGGCCTTCAGCTAAAGTTTTGAAACCGTCGCCTGAAATTGCACTGAAATGTGCAAACACGTCTGC
>NZ_JACJDO010000033.1:0-36231 GCF_014163535.1 Pseudoalteromonas sp. SR45-4 | reverse complement strand
GTAAACTGTACACGTTGGCCTTCAGCTAAAGTTTTGAAACCGTCGCCTGAAATTGCACTGAAATGTGCAAACACGTCTGCGCCAGATTCTTGCTCGATAAAGCCAAAACCTTTTGCTTCGTTAAAAAATTTTACTGTACCAGTTGTAGTATTAGACATAATAGTATCCTAAGAATTAATAAAAGTGTGCCTTAAAATAGGCAATTTAACAGGGAGAAAACAAGCATATAACTGAGGATAACGCGCAGGATTATTACTAATAACAACGTGGTACTTACAAATAAGCTGGGTTTTCAATCAACCCGATGCAGGCATGTTAGAGTAAGTTAAAACATGTAGCAAGCTTTATATAATTAAAAGTTATATAAAACGGCATGATTATTTTATATCCTTTTGTAAATTAAGGGTTTTATTTTTCACTTTGTTTTGTGTTTTTAATGCGTTTTGATTTTATAGTAGTTACATTCATAAATTTAGTCATTTAACTTTCATAAAAATTACCTTTATTAGTCATATCTATTTTTTATAGTGCAGCGGTTGATCTTTTTGTGGTCACACATTTTTTAAAAAATAATCACTAAATAATGGGAATTATGGATGAAAATTAAAAAAGTTGCTGCGGCAATAGCGCTAACATTTGCGTTTAACGCAGCTAGTTATGCCAATGTATTACCGCAAAGCCAAAAAGACAGCAGTTGGTATAGTGCTGCGCAAACAAAATTAACAACAAAAACTACCCAAGCGCAGAGTGTTAAAGCCACCAAAGCTAAAAACGTAATTTTATTTGTTGGTGATGGTATGGGGGTATCAACGCTAACCGCCGCACGTATTTTACAAGGACAACGCAATAACCAATCGGGGGAGGAGGGTTACTTAAGCTTTGAGGCATTTCCGTATTCCGCACAAGTTAAAACCTATAACGTAGATGCACAAACTCCCGATTCTGCGGGCACTATGACTGCGATGATCTCGGGTGTAAAAACCGATGTTGGCGTAATAGGTGTTGACGAAAATATAGAGCGTGGGATGTGTTCAACAGTTGCGGGCAACGAGTTACTAACAGCAACAGAGCTGGCAGAAATTAAAGGCCTAGCAACTGGGGTTATTTCAACAGCGCGAATTACCCATGCAACGCCTGCAGCAACGTATGCTAAATCGGCCGATCGTAACTGGGAAGATATTTCAGACATGCCAGAGGATGCAATTGCAGCTGGCTGTGAAGATATTGCCTCGCAACTAATTAACTTTGAAAAAAACCTAGAGGCGCGTTTTGTTGGTACTGATATAGATGGCCTTGATGTTGTTATGGGCGGCGGACGTCGGCACTTTTTACCCAAAAACGTAGCAGCTAATTCAACAGACGCAGTAAGCGCAATAGAAGGGGATCGTACCGATAATCGTAATTTGATTAGTGAATGGCAAGCGCAATACCCTACTGCAACGTATGTTATGGACCAAACCGGCTTTGATAATATTGCCGATGACGCTACTAAAGTATTTGGCTTATTTAACGAATCCCACATGCAATACGAAGCAGACCGCGCAAACGATATTGCTGGCGAGCCTTCACTTACCGATATGACTACTAAAGCAATTGAAGTGCTGGGCAAAAACGACAAAGGCTTTTTCTTAACCGTTGAATCGGGTCGTATTGATCACGCGCACCATGCGGGCAATGCCTATAATGCACTTAACGACACAATAGAGTTGGCCAAAGCGGTACAAGCTGCGGTTGATAACACCAATCCAGAAGAAACCCTCATTTTAGTCACTGCCGATCACAGTCATGTATTTACTATTGCGGGCTATCCCAAACGCGGCAACCCTATTTTAGGTCAAGTTGTGGCCGTGGGCGAAACAGCCCCCAGCCTAGCTGCCGATAACAAGCCCTATACCACAGTTGGTTACGCCAATGGTTTAGGGTTTAGAAACTTAGGTGATGAAACAGATGCCGATGCAAGCTATGCAAGTGCTGCTGTGGCAGGGCGCGTTGAGTTACAAGGGATTGATACAACAACCCCTGGTTTTCATCAAGAAACAACAGTGCCATTGGCCTCGGAAACACACGCAGGTGAAGACATTTCATTGCATGCAACAGGCCCCGGTGCTCAGCTTGCACAAGGCGTAATTGAGCAAAATGTAGTGTTTCATATAATTAATCAAGCTCTTGAACTAACTCAGCAATAATGGCGGCTAACATGAAAAAATTAACGGTACTTTCTTTAGCAGTAACTCTTGCACTAACGGGTTGCTCAAGTGACAGCGATAAAAACCAAAATAGTATATTAACTGCCAATAACGTAATTGCTGTCGGGTCTGAGCAATGTGTTAACGGCGGAGTAACAACACAAACAGGCGAAGATACCAACGGTAATGGAATATTAGAAAGCAGTGAGGCTACATCAAGTAACTTAGTATGTAATGCACCAGCTACGTCGCTTAGCAGCGAGCAGTTAGCATCGCTTACTAGTAATGCTTGGTTTAGTGATGCACAAACCAAGTTAGCAACCACAAAAACAGCAAATGCGAGCATAGTGACTGAGTCAGGCAAGGCTAAAAATGTTATTTTATTTGTTGGCGATGGTATGGGAATTTCGACAATAACTGCAGCGCGTATTTTAGCCGGGCAGTTAGAAGGTGAAATGGGTGAGGAGCATCAATTAAGCTTTGAAACTATGCCGTATTCAGGTTTTGTAAAAACCTATAACGTAGATGCACAAACGCCCGATTCGGCCGGCACTATGACCGCAATGGCCTCAGGGGTTAAAACCGATGTGGGTGTTATTGGTATTGATGAAGCGGTTGAGCGTGGTAATTGTGTGTCGGGCAAAGGACATGAGCTAGTTACCTCACTAGAGCTTGCTGAAATTGCGGGTAAAGCGACCGGTATTATTTCAACTGCCCGCATTACTCATGCAACACCTGCGGCTATGTACGCAAAATCGGCCGATCGTAACTGGGAAGATATTTCTGATATGCCCGCGAGCGAGTCAGCTAATTGTGAAGATATTGCATCGCAACTGGTTAACTTTGAGGCCAACCTAAAAGCGCGCTTTAATGGTGTTGATGTAGATGGCATTGATGTTGTTATGGGTGGCGGGCGTCGTCATTTTTTACCAAAAGATGCTGCGTTTAATTCAGCCGATGCAGTAAGTGCAGTTGAAGGGGATCGTACTGATAATCGTAATTTAATTAGTGAATGGAAAACGCAATATCCAAATGGTACTTACGTAATGGATCAAACCGGTTTTGATGCAATTAGCGATGATGCTACTAAAGTATTTGGGCTGTTTAACGAATCTCACATGCAGTACGAAGCAGACCGCGCAAATGATATTGCTGGCGAGCCTTCGCTTTCGCAAATGACCGAAAAAGCCATAAATGTACTGGGCAAAAACGACAAAGGGTTTTTCTTAACCGTTGAGTCGGGTCGTATTGATCACGCGCACCATGCGGGTAATGCATATAACGCTTTAAACGACACCATTGAATTGGCAAAAGCAGTTAAAGTTGCGGTTGATAACACCAATCCAGAGGAAACGCTTATTGTTGTAACAGCCGATCACAGCCATGTATTTACCATTGCGGGTTACCCTAAACGCGGTAATCCTATTTTAGGTAAAGTGGTGGGCGTAGGCGAAACAACGCCAAGTCTAGCGGCCGATGATATGCCATATACAACGCTAGGTTATACCAATGGTGGTGGTTTTAGAAACCTCGGTAGCGAAACAGATGCTGACGTAGGTTATAACTTTGCACCAGTAACAGGGCGGGTTGATTTAACCAATGTTGATACTACTACCCCTGGTTTTCATCAAGAAGCGCTGGTACCAATGAGCTCAGAAACACACGCAGGTGAAGATGTTGGCGTATATGCTATAGGCCCTGGTGCGCACTTAGTGACAGGCACTAATGAGCAAAGCTTTTTATTTCATGTAATGGACTTTGCCGCAGATTTAGTTAAAACAGCAAACGACAAAGTGGCGCAGTAGTAAGTTTATAATTTGTGTGTGCAAAACAACTCGTACTCTGTGCGGGTTGTTTTTATATTATATTTTGTCATAAAACAGCCATTATTTTTAGCTATGTTAAAAGCATAAATTAGAGCATTTAAAAAGAGTACCCAATGAAAAAAGCATTATTAATGATGACCGTATTATTCAGTAGCAGCGCTTTTTCCCAGCAATGCAATGTTAACCCAGCGCTATTAAAAGCAACTTACACTGTAACCAACAATAAAAATAACGAGCCAACAACTCAAGCGCTAACCCTGTGGCGAAACCAGCAACAAGTAGCGCATCAAAACGAAATAACGACCGAACTGTGGCAGCATTTAACTAATAAGCAAATACGGCCAATTCGTTACTTTAATGCTCAGCAGCGGGGTATTGAATACCAACCGTCAGAAGTACGTGGAGTACAAAACTGGAGTGCAAAAAACCAGCTGGTGGATGCGCATTTAATAGCAAAAATGACGTTAGTAAATACTCAGGGTACAGGTTGTGATGAAGTAAAAAACTATGTGTTAAACGAAGCTGAAACTGAGTATAAGCTGGCTTTATTTACACAGTCAAAGTTGGTTAAAACATTTAGTGTCAGCAGTAAAAAAGGCCAAGTAAGCACCTTACTCAGCCTTAATAATGTAAGTAGTAACGAGCAAGCGATAGTTGCTCAGTTTGCTAAATGGGATAACTTTCAAACTACTGACTATGCCGATATAGGCGACAACGAAAACGATCCCTTTTTAGCTAAAATGATTAACCTTGGTTTTATTGAGCATAGCGCCACTGGCTTTTATAACCAGCAGGGGCAAGCTATCCAAGGTGAGCATTATCATTAGATTTTTTGGGCTTGGCAGCGTCCTCTGTTAAGCCCGCAATATAGTCGTTGTCGTCGCAGGTATTTAAATCTTCTTGTGCTTGTTTGTCTTGTTGTAGCACTTGTTTTAAATCTTCCATACGCTGGCGTACAGCTACACCGTAGCTAATATCGTCGCCCCATAATTTTGCTAACTGTAATACACTGGCGCGGTCGTGATCTCTAAATAGCTTACCAGCTCGCTCGGCATCGGGTTTATTGTTACCTAATAACTCGAGCGCTTTAACTGCAAGGCTGATGGCAGAATCAACAGTTTCACGATTAAAGGCATCTACTTTTAAACTAAGTAATTGATAAGCGTGACGACGGTCGATAGCACGTGCAACAATTTTTAACTGCGGGTAGTTTTTTTGCGCAAGCTTAATAATTTCTAATGTTTTATCGGGGTTATCTATAGCCACTACCAGCATTTGTGCTGTTTTTGCACCTGCGGCTTCAAGTAGCTCCTGACGCCCAGCATCACCATAAAATACCGTTTTACCAAAGCGGCGTAATAATTCAATTTGCGTAGGGCTATGATCAAGTACTGTTATTTCGTAACCCTGGGCATGCAGTAAACGCCCCATTACTTGGCCAAAGCGACCGTAGCCCGCAATAATGACATGTTTAGCGCTGCTAATATGCTCGGGTTTATCAAATTCAGGCTTTACGCTGCTATCGCGTTTTTGCAGTTGCTCGTAAAACATTAATAATAAAGGGGCTATTAACATAGAAATAGCCACCACTAAGGTTGTTAATGCGGTTTGTTCGGGCGTTAAAATGCTTAGCGTACTAGTTACACTTAATAATACAAAAGCAAATTCGCCTCCTTGTGCCAAAGCCAGTGTAAATAATAGTTGCTGCTTTTTATTTATTTTAAAGGTAAAAGCCAGCGCAAATAAAATACAGGCTTTAATTACTATCAATAAAACAACTAAGCTAATCACAGTGCTAAATTGATTAAAAAACAGTTCAAAGTTAATCGACGCGCCCACAGTAATAAAAAATAGCCCTAATAGCAGACCTTTAAAAGGCTCTATGTCGGCCTCTAACTCGTGCCTAAATTCACTTTCGGCAAGTACTACGCCAGCTAAAAAGGTACCCAGCGCAGGTGATAAGCCAATACTTTGCATAACTAATGCAATAGCAACCACTAAAAAAAGCGCAAAAATGGTAAATATTTCACGTATATGTGTTTGCGCTATATATCTAAAAATGGGGGCCGATATATATTTACCGCAAACAATAATGGCGGCAATAACAGCAATCGATGCACCTACTTGTTGCCAAACCGGCCAGTTGGCAATAATTGAATCACTAATCTCGGCGTTGCCACTCAGTGGTGCAAATGCGAGTAAGGGTAATAACGCTAAAATAGGAATAATAGCGATATCTTGAAATAGCAGTACAGAAAAAGCATTTTGCCCAGCTTCTTGTTTTAGCCAGCCTTTTTCTTCTAGGCTTTGCAGTACAATAGCGGTAGAGGAAAGCGCCAGCATTAAACCAATGGCAAGGGCTGTTTGCCAATGCATGGCAAACAGCCAATAACAAGATGCAAAAATAGCGGCTGCGGTTAACACTACTTGTAAACCACCTAACCCTAAAATTGAGTGGCGTAATGTCCATAAACGTGAAGGTTGCAGCTCTAAACCAACTAAAAATAGCATCATTACTACGCCAAATTCGGCAAAGTGCATTACATCGGTTTGATCGCCAACCATAGCTAAGGCATAAGGGCCAATAAGTATGCCTGCGATTAAATAACCCAGCACCGATCCGAGTCCTACTCGTTTGGCAATAGGCACAGCTACAATTGCTGCCGCTAAGTAAATTAAAGCTATTTCTAACACGTGTTTTTCCTAGGTGAGTTTTTAAACCCAAGTGGTTTGCGTATAAATAGAATGACTGACACGCTTATAAAATACAATAATTTAAGTGGCTAAAAATGCTGTTTTTTTTAAAATTTTACAGCCTTCAAAGTATTATTAACGCTGACATACCCTAGCTCTGCTTTAATCATAATGAGATTTTTTTTCAGGATTAACGCGAATGTTACTTATATCAATCGTTAAGCAGCAAAAAAAGGATGCGTAATGCATCCTTTATAACTTTCAACTTTTAGCTAGCACTTTTATTAAAAGCGGTAAGTAATATTACCGTATAAAAAGCGGCCATCTAAACTGTATGGCACGTAGGGGGTGTACGGGAATATTTGACCAAAGTTAGAGTAACCAATGTTATCTACAGTTGCTTGCGGGTACTGATCAAACAGGTTGTTAGCGCCTACGGCAAATTTCCATTCATCGTTAGGGCTATAAGCCACTTCAAGATCGGTTATCCATTTTGCATCTAGGTATTCATCTCGGTCGCTGCTTGTAGAAATATCAGCAACTTCGCCATAGCGCGTGGCACGCAGTGTAGTTTGCCATTCGTTAAAGCTCCAAACAGCCGATAAGTTTAGTTTGCTATCTGGTGTGCCTTCTTCAAAACGGCCCACTTCACGCCGAGCAAATACAACATAGTCATCACCTAACGAATTGAGTTCTTCAGGGTTGTCGTCTATATGGGTGACTTTAGTGTCGTTAAAGTTAACCGCTGCGTTTAAGCGTACGTCGCCTAGGTTATCTAGTTCCAGTAAATAAGTTGCAACTATGTCTACACCTTGCGTACGTGAGTCTATTGCATTGGTAAAGTAGCGTACGCTTTCGGTGTTTAGCTCACCAGCGTTTGCTAAAATTTGCGCAACTGCTGCACCGGCTAGGTTTTCAGAGAGTACAATCCGGTCATCAATATCAATACGATATGCATCAACCGTTAGGCTAAAATTACCTTGAGTGTAGACAAAGCCAGCGGTTAAGTTTACAGAGTCTTCAGCGTCTAGTTTTTTAGCGCCTAATGCTTGTGCTGCTGGAGAGTCACTTGGAAATAAACCTACTTCAAACGCTTGGTTGTTTTCAAGTATGGTTGATATTTGACGATACGAGCTTTGTGCTAGCGATGGCGCGCGAAAGCCGGTACTTGCTGCACCACGTAACGATAAGTTATCAGTAATACTGTAACGCGTTGCTATTTTTGAGGTGAATGTGTCGCCAAAGTCGCTGTAATCTTCATAACGGCTGGCTAAAACCACATTCCACTTTTCTGTTAGGTAGGTATCAAATTCAACAAAAAGTGCTACGTTGTGGCGGCTTTCGTCGGTAACACTTTGCGGACCAAAACCAGATAGTACCTGTGCACCACCTGCTGCAATTGGGTTGCCGTTACTATCAAGCGCGGTAATATAAGAAGCTTCTTCGCCTTGTTCTATTTTGTAGCTTTCGTGGCGGTATTCAGCACCTATAGTAAAAAATACGTCATCTGGTAAACCTAAATCAAATGCTGTGCTGGCATCTCCATTAACAATAAATTGGTCATAAACCAATGCGCCGTTATCAAATTCGGTTTGGCTGGTGGCACCTAAAGATGTATTTAAGCTATTTACTACGCCTAATGCAAAGTCGTTGCGGCCGTAGTTGGTACTTACATCCCATGTCCAGTCGCCTGTTTCACCTTGTAAACCAAGAGCGAGAGAGTAATCTTCTACGTCGGTTTCAATTTGTGGCAAAAAGCCATTAGGGTAAACGTCTAAAATGTTATTTTTATCTACAGCTCGGCGATAAAACCCGCCTGAGTTGCCTTCACGCTTAGAGTAGCTACCAAAAGAGTATAAGTTTAAGCCGTTATCAAAGTCGTAGCCCATGTTGTAAAACAGTGCATAGTCTTCAAGCTCTGCTTTACCAAAGCGGTGATTGTAACGATCGATAGTGAACTCGCGTGGATCTAGGCTACCATCATCAAGGCGGCTATATTGCTCCCGAGGGTCAAAACCAGAGCGCTGGGTAGAGTCGTTATCACGATATTCAATAGACACGTTTACAAAACCGTTATCGGCTAACGAAAAACCAGAATTAGCGCTAATAGTACGCGTTGCGCCATCGCTCATTTCACGATCGTCGCCAGTATTAAATGCTAAGTTGCCGTTTGCATCTGCGTACACGCTTTCAAGCTGAGGTACTCCAGCCATTTGAGTATCATATTGTCCGTAAGTTACGCTTACACTGCCGCCCTGCGCTGCATCTTTAAGAATTATATTAATAACCCCTGCAATAGCATCTGAGCCATATTGCGCTGCGGCACCGTCGCGTAATACTTCTACGCGCTTAATTGCCGATGTTGGGATCATATTTAAATCAACAGCTGTTGAACCACGCCCAACTACGCCAGCTAAGTTTAATAGCGCACCTGAATGACGACGCTTACCATTAATAAGCACTAGGGTGTGATCGGGGGCTAAACCACGCAAAACTGCAGGTTTAGCATGGTCTGTACCATCGCCCATTGTTGCGCTTGGGTAGTTAAAGCTTGGCACTTGGTTTGCAAGTACTTGGCTGATTTCAAGCTGGCCTGTACTGGCCATATCGCGACTGGTAATAATATCAACAGGTACTGAACTTTCAGCAATACTGCGTAAGCTGCGACGAGTACCCGTTACCGAAATTACTTCGATATTTTCTTGTGCTTGACTATCTGGCTCTGCGGCTACAGCTACTGAATAAGGCGTGCTCAATGCAGTAGTAACGGCCAAGCTAAGTGCTAATTTTTTCGCTGAAAAGCGCTGTATGGTCATGTGATCCCCCAAGGGCTGCTATTGTTGAGTCTAAAAGCGCCGCATCTTAAAGAAGCTAATAGGATAGTGCAAAGATCAAAACAAACTAAGTTATGCAAATAGCTAAGGCTGGTGTTGACTTTGCGCTGAACGTACTAATTTAAATAGGTGTGCTTGTGTTGAGTAGTTGCAACCACAGGGTGAATTGAGGTGTTTTTTAATACAATTAATTTAGTAAATGTAAATAAAAAAGGCCAAGTAAATTACTTGGCCTCTTTATTGTTTTTAATGTTTTAATGTTTTAATTCAAGAGTTAAGTATTACTCTGGCGCAACGTCTAATGTAGTAAATAACGAGTAACGCACGTTATCTATGCCTTTTTCAGACGACTCTTCGCTCACGCTTGCTTCAATTAAGTATAAACCCGGGTGCTGCCACGTTGTGCTAAAAAAGCCGTTTTTGTCAGTGGTTACTTTAACTTCGCCACGTTCGTTACGGTAGCGTGTATCACCTTTTAATATTGCCAGCTCAACGTTTGCTGCCGGCTTACCAGCTTTGAGCAACTGAAAACGCGCTTGTTCACCAACAAATAAATCGTTAGGGTGAGTTGGGCCGCTAATCTCTAAACCTTTACCGAGTAGTGCAGGCTTAGATGTGCCGTTACGACTTACAAACGTATCAACGGTAGAAAATGCTTTGGTTGTTTTAATATCTGTAGCGTCTGCTGGAATATCTTTACTGTTTTTGCCACCAAAAACACGACGACGCTCACCTTTTGCATCTTTATAAAAGGTCATTAAACGTGGTTCACGTTTCATTGCAATATGGTAAGTCCCTTCGTTGGTTAATTTAACTGCCGCAGAGTTTTTACGCTGTAAAAAGTAAGCGCGAATATTATCGCTAATAGGTTTGCCGTCAGGGCCGATAGCCATCAGTAAATTGTCGTCGTATTGTGCGTCTTTCTCAGTTGGGCGGTATGCTTTGTCGGGAGCAAAAATTTCATTAGAAATACTCGCGTCAATCATTACATAATGCGCTTTATCGCCAGATAAAGAAGTATGCGATGGCACTAACCATTGTGCATGGGCGTTAGCATAGCTTGATGCAAGTGCAGTGACTGTAAGTGCGCCAATTAATGCACTTTTAAGTAAATTGATTTTCATAATCGTTCCTTTTTAAATGGTTTTAGCGGATGCTTTATTTGCTGCTATGTATTACTTGGCAATAATAGTGACGAAGCTTTGTGAAAATTCATTGGTACCATCAATCGTGATTTTACCCTCTTGTGTTAGGTCTATTTCGACACGGCTGTAATCTCGGCCGCCTTCTTCGCGTACCACTTCAATATTAAGTAAGTATTTACCCGGTTTTACTGGGTTACCGTCTAAATCATTGCCCTGCCAATTAATGGTGTAAGATCCAGCTCGTTTGGTTGCGCCGCTTATGCCGTCGAAGTTAAGGTTACTCTTACCGGCTTTACGCCACCATTGGCGTAAGTCTTTAAACCATTCGGCTTTTTGTACCCAAAGTGCCAGCGTAGTAACGTGTTTGCGCTCGCTTGTTTCTAGCCAAACTGCAACATAAGGGCGGTGATACGGTTGTACGTCTAATTCGGGTAGGTTTAATTCAATTTCTAATTGTGCAGTTTGTGCATGCGCAGTCGCTTGAAAAAACGTCGCAACTAGCAGTAATGCTGCGCTTATAAACACTTTAAATTTAATCATTAATACACTCCTTTTAATTGTGGAACCCAACATAAATAAATAACGACAGGCGTTGCTATGCCTAACACCGTTATCCATATTCCTGCTAAGCGTTTTTTTCTGTTTTGAAATAAAATAATCATGCCGGTAATGGCAAATAAGATCATTAATACAGCTGAGATATCTATTACCCAACTCCATGCTTCGCCACTATGTCGGCCTTTATGTAGATCGCCAATTAGGCTTAAAAAACCACCTGTTTGGTAATCAAGGTTTAGTGTGCCACTTATAAAGTCGAGCTCGGCGTAGGCAAACCCCGCGGGTAATGGGTAGTCGAGCATTACCAGTGCGTCCTCTTTTTCCCATTCAATGCTTTTTACGTTAGTGAGCGCATATTGCTTGGCTAAGTAAGCTTCTATTTCGGGGTAGAGTGTAGGTAAGGTACTTAACTGCGCATTTGCTTTGGCAGCCAATGCACTTGGAATTGGAGTTGATATTTGGCCATTACTTTTATCATTTTTAAGCCAGTCAACATGGTTAAGTACTATGCCGCTAACACAAAATAAAATAAGCAAAAAAAATAGCGCTGTAGAAATATAAATGTGTAAAGCCCGGCTGGTGCTATATAAAGCTCGTTTGTTAATAAACGCCATAATAACTGTAAACTAATTAATATTTACCACATGATAATGATTTGTATTAGCTATTACAAATATACTTACTAAACTTTACATTAAGTTTTTATAAACAGCGGGTATTTACGTTGTTAAAGCGGGATATTCAACTTTTTGGTATGGAAGAGGGTCTTAAAATTAAATAAATCATTACAGCCACTTCAATTATGGCAACTAAAAAAATAACCCAAACAGCAGGAGATGAAGCCAGTAAAAATATAAAACCAACCAGCATGCCCAAAGCGGCGCAATATTTGGCTTTAACAGGCACTACTTTATGTGCTTGCCACTGGTGCAGGGTAGTGCCGTATCGTGGATGATTTAAAAGCCAATGCTCAAGTGCAGGCGATGAGCGAGTAAAACAGGCCAGAGCTAAAATAAAAAAGATGGTGGTGGGCATAACCGGCAGTACTATACCTATAATTCCAAGTACAACTAGCATTAAGCCAAGTACTTTAAACCATACCTTTTTGTAATATATATAGGTTGTTTTTATATTCACTTAGGTTAGTTTTATTAAATTATAGTTAGTTTGATTATAGAGTAATTAATGCCGTAATTTAAGCGCAATTGCAGTTACTTAATACGTGGACATAAAGGAATAAGTAAAATTAGCGCAGCAAAAAGGGCAAACAAAGTTGCCCTTTATAAGTAACTAATTAACTAGCTAATTAACTTACTTGGCTTAAAAGTAATAACCAAGGTTAATATTAAAGCGGCTTTCTGTTTCGCCGTTACCCGCGATAGAACCGCCTACAAATGGCTGATTACGCGCATGTACATAATCGATGTAAGTAAATAGTCCACCGGCGGCAACCGATACACCCGTTACGTTCATCCAGGTATTTGCGCTGTTGTCTGATTTATTGTAAATAATACCGTAGTCGTTATAAAACTGTAGGTTGCTTACCGGTCCCCACTGTACTGGTACGCTATATGCTACGTTAAAGGTGCTGGTCGTAGCATCGGCGGCAATTGAATCATAAAACCCGTATGCGCCTACAGCCATGCGATCTATATTATCAACATTGTAGTTATACTCACCGTGTTGTAGTTGAATATTCCAGTTATTAATATGGCTATTTAAGTGCAGTGCCCAAGCATTGTAATCACCCGCACGATCGGTCCCATCATGTAAGCCACCCGCAAGTGCTGAAATACCTACTTCAGTGGTTATGCCTTCGCCGTGTTCAAAATGGTATGCATAACGACCTGTAAAGGTATTGTATTCGCCAAGCTGTTTTGCAGGCTCTGCGTAAATACCTTCACCGGCACTGCGGCTTCCAACAATATCGTACGAATAACGATGGCTACGATCTTCTACATAACCGTCAACACCACCAAGTTCATCATTTTTGAAAAAGCCAAGGTCTAGTTGCCAGTTATCGCTAACTTTACGTTTAAACATAATACCTAGATCGTGATCATCCTCTAGGCCAATATAATAGTTAGTACTAAAAAAGTAATTATGTGAGTTATACGGGTCGTTACCAAATGGTACTTTAGTAATACCTGCTTGTACTTGCCACTCATCATTAAGTTGATAACCAGCCCACGCCGACTTTATAACGGTCATGTAATCAAAAAAGCGAATTTCACCGCCTAAAAGTACACCACCAACTTCACCTGAGAGGTTTAAACGAAAAATATCAAAATCAAAGTCACCAAGGCGGTCTTCATTACCTTCACTATACGAGGTAACACTGTAGTTAGTACGAATAGCACCACCTACGGTTATACCAGCAGATTCTTTCTCTTCAGCTTTAGTGGCAGCAACCACAGTTGTTTGTTCCGCTTTTTTACTTATTTGAGCAACTTGTTGTTCGTGTTGCTCATTAATTTTCTGTTGTTTGGTTTTTTCAGCTGCTAATTGCTGCTCTAGCATCTGCATTTGCTGTTTAAGTTGCTTAAGCTGAGTTTGAAGCGTGTCTAGATCTGCGGCGAATACATTGCTCGACGCACCAGCTAGCATGAGGGCAAGTGTTAATTTCGAAAGTTTAGTCATAAATTGCTGCTCAGATTTTGATTGAAAATTTAAGATGTAAAAGCACATCCTGTGTAAATTTATTATTTAGGAGCTTGAGTAAGCGCACCCACTTCTAACAGAGGCGATGCATCAAGTTTATCTGCATCCATCATTGCGGCAATGCGCTGCATTGACGACAGTAATAGGCTCTGCTCCCACTCTGCAAGTGCCGAAAACTTAGCAATAAAATGCTCTTGTAGTGGTTGCGGTGCTTTATCAAGTAACTCCTTTCCTTTATCGGTGAGGTATAAACTCACTCGACGCTTATCCATTTGGCTACGTACCCGAGTTACTAAGTCTCTACCTTCTATCCTATCAAGAATATTAGTAACGGTTGCCGGGCTTAAATTTACATTTTGAGCTATACGGCTTGCTGTTATCCCATCTGTATGGGAAACCTCTTGCATTATAAGCAGTTGTGGCCCAGTTAAGCCTGAAGTTTTATTCAGTTGCTTAGAGTGTAAATCGATCGCACGAATCACTTTACGTAAAGAAACCAATAACTCGTTATGTTTTTGCATTTAGCTAATCTCGTTAAAAGGGCGCAATGGTTTGCCATAATCGCGAAATGTTACACATCAAGTAAATTGAATTCAAATGATATATTGCATTTTAGCTTGCTTTTTGTGGTTTTTATTAGTTTGAGCAGTAATTAAAATTTGTGTTTTTTAATTTTTAATCTATGTCTGTAGTGTTTTATTCGCCAATGGCTGTAGTATACCTTTAAGCCTATAGAGTATAGATAATGAGTTTTTTTTATCAATTTATAAGTATTGCTAATTTACTGAGGGTGACATTTATAAATAAGTATTAGTACAAAGTAATTATTTATAAATACCTCGCAGGTATTACCGAATGAAAATAAAGCGATCGATATTTAAATTATTTCGCTTATTATGTAGATGATTTATAAGCTTACTTGACTATTTAGGTGCACATTTAACACTACGTGCCAGCATTATAGGAAATAATATGAAGTTATCACCTTCCGTTAGTATTTGTCATACTGATACCGGTTTAGAATTTATTAATATAAATAGCAGCCATTGCGATGCAAAAATATTTTTGCAAGGCGGGCAAATTACCGAGTTTACCCCAAAAGGTAAGCAGCCATTGTTATGGGTATCTCAAGAAGAAACATTCCAAGAAAATGCCAGTATTCGCGGCGGTATCCCAATTTGTTGGCCTTGGTTTGGAGCACACGATAACAGCGATTTTCCGGCGCATGGTTTTGCTCGAACGAGTTTGTGGCAGGCCGATGAAGTGCATGAAACCGAATACGAAGTTATTGTTAGCCTCAAATTACCCATGAAACTAGTTAATCTTGATTATTGGCCGCATCAATCAAGCTTACGAGTTGAGTTTGTACTAAACGAGCAGTTACAAGTGCGCTTAACAACCACAAATTTAAGCAATACACCGTTTAGCTTTTCGCAAGCGCTGCATACTTATTTTCCAACATCAGATATTAACAATACCAGCGTTGATGGTTTGCAAGGTGCGCAATATACTGAATTTGGCGAAGCTCCAGTAATGCAAAGTGATGTGGTTAGTTTTGCCCGCGAAACCGACATGGTTTATACCCAAGCAGCGCCAGTGCAAACCATTAATACTCCCGAGGGTATAATTAGTGTGGGCCGAGAAAATTCCAGCTCTTGCGTATTGTGGAATCCATGGATAGAAAAATCAAAGCGTTTATCTAACTTTGCTAATACTGAATATAACAACATGCTTTGCCTTGAAGCAGCCAACGTATTAAATGATGCCGTTACGCTCGCGCCAAAACAAAGCCATACCTTAATTACCATCATTAAATGGCTGAGTTGAGCCTTGTATTTATATAAGTAATAGTGAGTTTAAACAATAATATGGTGTTTAATAATCAACAAATAACCAACTTACCACAACATAGTAATATTGAGTTTAAGCCATTGGCGGCTAACGCTTTGCTGCATGTGCAACTTAATTGGCTGGCGTTTTATATTCCTTTAATAACCGGCTTAGTGGTGGCGTGTTACTTAAATGCTGCTTTTGCTAATCTAGCGCAAACGTATTTGTTGATTGGCATGCCAATAATTATCATATTATCAATGTTTTATAATGTAGTGAGTATAAAGCTGCAAGGGGCAGCAATGCGCACCCACGATATCGCGTTTAAAAAGGGAATTATTTGGCAGCAAATAGTTATTTTGCCGCTAGCGCGAGTACAGCATATTGAGGTGCACCGCGGGCCAATTGAGCGCAAACTCGGCTTAGCGAGTTTAAAGCTATACAGCGCTGGTGGCATGAGCGCCGACCTGCAAATTAGCGGCTTAACTCACGACGATTGTAAAAATATGCGCCAGTTTGTACAAAACTACCGCAACGACGATAACATCGCACAAGCAACCCCTGCAGATGAGTAACGCTGGTAGCGCAAGTAGTTTACATTGGCAAGCTGTATCGCCTTGGGCGTTAGTGTATTTTGTTGTCCATTTTATGGTGCGAGTTATAAGAGATGGCATATTTAATTTGCTACCTATTACGATTGTGTTTGTAACTCAAGTTGAAAACAAACTATTTTGGGGACAAATTGCCGGAGCCGTCGCGCTTGTTGCTTTGCTTATTTACTCTTTTTTATATTATAAAAGCTTTCGTTTTTGTATTTCTGAAGAACACGAAATTTTACTCAAAAAAGGCGTATTTAAAAAAGAGCGTTTAACCCTTAAATTTGCTCGCGTACAAAACGTAAATATTGCTGAGCCGTTTTATTTTACCCCTATTAACTTAGTAAATTGTATTTTTGATGCCGCAGGTAGCGTAGCGCAAGAAGTGGTACTGCCGGGAATAACCAAAGAACACGCACAACAAATGCGTAAACAAATTTTTGCTTACAAAGCCCAGCAACAAGATACTGTAACTGACAATGTAGATCACCAAGTAACAGCACAAAGCAGTCTATTTATTAGCAATAAAGAAATTGCTAAGTTTGGTTTAATATCAAATATGGCTATTTTAGCCTTTGCAGCTATTGCGCCATTTATAAATGTTGTTATCGATTTTTTAGAGCAAAAGCTGATTGCTAAAATGGAGGGCTTTTACCAGCAAGAGCTAGGTATAGTGGCCAATGCTGCCATGTTTGCGGTGATCACCTTAATTGTTTTGTTGGTTATTATTGCGGTGTTGTTGTCGGTTGGCATGTCGTTGATTCGGTTTTATAACTACGAGCTGTATTTTAAAGGACAAAAGTTTAAACGCATTGCTGGCTTATTAGAGCGCCATCAGTTATCTATGAGCTTAGATAAGGTGCAATCAATTGTTATAAAACAAAACTTAGTTGCCCGACTATTAAAACGCTTTACCGTTGAATGCTTGCAAGCGAGCAGTGGTGGTATGGTAGCAGGCGTTGCTGCTAAAAATAATAAACAAACCTTGCTCTTACCGGTATTAAACGCGGCACAAGTAAACAGTGTTTGCCAATGGATTTATCCTTGGTTTAATAGCAAAAACCTCGCATTTACAGGCGCAGAGCGCGCACTACTATATAAAAACTTAGTTTTTTATGCGCTTTTACCGAGCATATTAGTATTTGTTTTTTGCTTAGTAGCTGAGTTTAATATGTGGCTTAGTTTAGGTGTATTTGTTGCATTTTCTGGTTTAGTTACCTTGTCGTATCAGCGTTATGGCTATTACTTACATGAAGATAATGGCCGGTATTATATGGTGGTGCGCAAAGGCTTGATTGGCGTACATTATCGGGTGTTTGAACTGTATAAAACACAAAGTGCCCGTAGTATAAGTACCTACTTAATGCGTCGCTCAGGGTTAAAAAGTGTGTATATACAACTCGCCTCAGGTTACGCTTTTATGCCCTATATAAAGCAGCAAGATGCTGACTTTATAATTGATTTTACACTTATGCAGGTTGAATCTGATCCCCGTAGCTGGATGTAGCTCTACTAAAAGCATGAGTAGTTTATAGTTGCACATGTTTTATTACACTTTATTACTGCCAACTAAAAGTAATTAGTAATAACCTAGGTGCAGTTAAGGGATCATCTAAGGGACTATAATGAAAAAAACACTTATCGCAGCGGCTTTATTACTTACCGCGCCGAGCTATGGCAACGACTGGCAAACCATTCATACCGAGCACTTTAATGTGCATTACAGTATTGAGCATACCGACTTTGCCAAATCGACTGCTGTAGAGCTCGAAATAGTACGTACCAAAGTGCTTGAGCAACAAAACCGCGCACTCGATAAAACTGTAGATGTAGTGGTGTTTGATCCCTTAAATGCAGCGAATGGTTTTGCGCTACCTACCTCAAATAACCCGATAATGGCACTTTTTACCACGCCGCCACAATCAGATACTGTTATATCAAATACCTCAGGTTGGCAGCAGTTATTGGTATTGCACGAGTACATTCACTTAGTGCATTTAGCACAGCCAACACGTAATAACTGGCAGCAAAAAATACGCAGTCTATGGGATCTATACGATTTAACTTACAGCAATACCCCTCGTTGGGTTGCCGAGGGTTATGCCACGTTAATTGAATCTAAAATGACCGGTCGTGGGCGCTTATTTGATAACTACTCAGAAGCAATATTAGTAGAGTTTGCCCAGCAAGGAGCGTTGCCCAGCTACTCACAGTTAAATAGTACCGAAGGTGGCTTTATGGCCAGCTCCATGGCGTATTTAATTGGTAGCCGTTTTTTAAATTGGTTAGAGCAAAACTATTCAGAGCAAACGCTCGATAGCGTTTGGACACGCATGCAAGGCGTAAAAGTGCGTGATTTTGATCAAGCATTTAGCGGCGTGTTTGGGCAAAGTGCCGCTAAGCTGTACCGCCGTTTTGTAGCTGAATACACTTACAAAGCTATGGCCAAAGAGCAATTAGAACCTAAGCTTAATAGTGAGCTGTGGCTACAGCTTAGTTTATATGCAAGTAACCCTGCGCTTGCAAAAGATGGCAGTAAGCTGGCAATTGTAGAGCGTGATAAAAACGATAACACTAAGCTTATTGTGTACAGCACAGAGCAAAATACTAAAGCCGAAAATAGCTTTAATAAAGCACAAAAAAAGCTATTAGAAAATGATCCCCTAGATATTGCTGACACTGCACCTGGTGTATTTAAGCGTGAGCAAAAACAAGTGCTTAACCAAATTAACCGAGCAGGCATAGCTAACCCACAATGGATTAATAATACCACGCTTTATTTTAGTGCTTTTAGTACTGAGGAATCGGGGAGTTATAATCGTGTTTCTGATGTTTTTAGCTACAACACTGAAACCGGCAATATAGAGCAGCTTACCGAGCTTGCAGGTATTCGCCGTTTTAGCGTAACCAGCGATGGTGAAACCTTATATGCTGAGCAAGTAAGAGGTGGTTACTCAGAATTAGTGAAAGTAAATTTAACCACTAAAGTCGTCACTGAGTTATTTAGTAAAAGTTTAAAAACGGCGTATGACTACCCAATATTAAACCCTGATGAAACTAAATTAGCTTACTTATCAGCATCTTTAAACGAAAATTGGCAATTATATATACAAAATACTGATGGTGAGCACCGTCAATCAGTGGCTATGCCAAACGGGTATCAATATTTAAGCCAACCAAGTTTTAGCCAAAATGGAGAGTCGCTTTACTTTATTGCTGGCTTAAATAGCGCTACCGATATTTATAGTTATCATATTGCAAGCAAAACACTCACTAAACTAACTCAAGGGCAAGAAGCGGTTGCACATCCCATTGAAATGGCTGATGGCTCATTACTTTATTTCTCGATTAGCGCAGATGGCCCCAATATAAAACAACTAGCGAAAACACACCAAGGGAATATGGTTAGTGATATTGCAACCACTAAAAATGCGCCACTGCTCATGGTTAATCAACACACACTTCCAAAAGCTAACATTTACACTAACCAAGTAGGCACACAAAGTAGCTACAATGCACTTGAGCAACAAGCCACTTTTGCACTAGGCGCGCAGTATTATTCGGCTGCAACCAGTTTGTTGAATTTAGGGGTTAAAAGTAGCGATTTATTAAAACAGCTCGACTTACAGGCAGGGTATAGCGCCGACTTGCACAATGGTGCTTTGCATGGTGGTTTTGTGCAGGCAAAATACAGTGCATTACCAGTAAAATTCAAACTTAGCGTGTTTGATTATAATTTAAATACAGCACGCCAATATAAATCCTTAAATCAAACAAGCTTAAGCGCCGATATTACTGCGCGCGGTGGTTTTGCTGCAATAAGTTACCCTCTTAAATTTGGGCAGTTAAACTTAACGCCAGAGCTTGCTTATAATTACACTGACTACAAACAAAACCATAAAAGCTGGACGCGCTTTGGCGTTACTCAAAGCTGGCAATATGACCGCCAAGACTTTGTTATAGGCCAAAGTACTTATGCGAGCTGGTACGATGGCAGCAGCAAAAGTAATAATTGGCAAGGTTACGATTTAGCCGCCCAAATTTTTGGTAAAGCATTTGGTATTCCTCTTTATGCAAGCCTTGAGCAAAAGCAACGTGATGATGGCAGCCTTGCATTAGGTGGCTTTGGCTCAAACCTGATTAATCAGCAACAAAGTAGCGAATTTGTACTTTCATCTGAGCTGCCTTTTTACAGTGCAACTGCAAAGCGTTATCAAGGTTATGGTGCTGGGTTTAGCTTTAAAGAGGGGTTACCTTGGCTTTATTACAAGCAACACCAACTTGATAGCATGGTATATGCACAAAGTTACGGCTTAAAATATCAAGGTGATATTAGCTTTGGGATGGGGCCTGCAGGTATAAATGATTTAACGTTTAATTTGGGCTTATCGCGCGTAGAAGGCGATAGCTTTGCAGATGAAATGCGCGCGTGGTTAAGTTTTTATTATTCGCTTTAGCGTTTTTAAAAGCAAAGGTAAAAATAATTAATAACGGGGTTTGAGCGGCGATTTAAGTGCCGTAAAACCCACATTTACTTTGTCATACTTAACGACAGTAACTTAGCTTGATACACATTAAGCTTTTGTTTGTCGCGTTCAAGTTCGATGGCTTTTTCAAGTAAGCTTTGTGTTTGTTGAGTTTTACCTTGCTGAAAGCGTATTTTCGCCAGCTCTAAATACAGATCGGCTATATACGGTGCTTTTACTATTGCTTGCTCAACATGTTTGTTAGCGCTATAAATATTTCCTGTTTGTAACTCATTTTTAGCCAGTACTAATAACTCATAAGGATCTTTTTCTATATTTATTAGTTGTAAAGATAACTGCTGCGCAAGCTGAGTATCACCAAGCTTTTGAGCTAATAATTGATAGTTACTAATTAAATTTATGCTCGCATAATTGTTATTTAATGCTGCTTGATAAATATTTTTCGCGCTTTGTAAGTCGCCAGCATGGCGGTGTAATATGCCTGCTAAGTTAAATAGCTCAGGATCTTTAGGGGTGTAGTTATTAGCTTGCAAAATAAGAGAATATGCCATGTTTAATTGTTTGTTTGCTAATGCGCTAGCGGCTAAATTGCTATAAAACTTAGCGAGTAAGTCATTATGGTTAGCACTACCTGAGTAAATACTGTCTCGAGTTGGGAAGTAGTCGATTAACGTACCTGCGCGGGTTGTTATTGTGCTTATTGGATTTATGTTTTTAGCGGTACCTATTTCTTTAGGGGCATAAACCATAGTTCTAAAATGGTTAGCTACATACACTAAGTTACTTTCTTTTGCGTAAACAGGCTCGCTGGTCATTTCTTGAAAACTCGTATCTAAACCAAGAATGCGAGCATAGCTTTGGGTAAGCACCGCTAGGCTAATACAGTTTCCTTGCGCTCGATTAACTGTTTGTGTAGAAGTGAGTGTATCGCCGTGATATGTAAAGTTAGTTAGTTGGTTTTCAAGGTAATTATAAACAACTCTATCGGTACGAATCCCAGATAATAGCTGTTTTTTGGCATACGCTAAAAACTGCTCTGTCTCGACCTCAGACAGCTCAAAAATAGCTTGTTCAGATAAAGTGGGTTGCTGGCTAAATAAAGCATGATTAATTACTTGTGTAAGCGGTATAGTTTGCAGTATTTGCTTTTGATTGTTAGTACTGCTGCAGCCGGTTATTAATGAAAAAATAGTAATTATCACAAGCGTATAAAATTTCATAAACTCACTCCATTGATACAAAAGTAAGTAGCTTAAATAGAGTTAATTACTACTTTACCTAACATTATAATGAGTTTGTTTTTTAATCAAGGGTTTGCTGTGCGGCGTTTATTTAAACGGTTTTGTCGTGACTGCTTTTTGCGTGCACGTCGGGTAAGCCATAAATAAAAGCCAGTACCTGCAAGCCATACAGGGCTTAAGCCAATAACAGCCCACAGCACCTTACTTACAAGCCCTGCAAAGTAGCCAAAGTGGAGCTTTCTAAAGCTATCAATTACTTGCCAGCCAATTCCTACTTCGCGAATATCCCAGTTAGCCATGTGCTCGCCAGTTAGCTTACTGTAAGTAATTGTATTGGCGTATTCACTAGCCAGCGGATTGGTTGTGCTTACTTCACCAAATAAGGTAATGTTTTCGTCTGGCTCTAATGGCAAAACTAAAAAAGTACCGTTAAAAGTAGAGATTTGTTTTTTGCTGTCATCGAGTATTTGCTGCAACGAAATGTCGTGACTGTATAAGGGGTTGGTTAGTACATAATGCTCTTCTTGTGCGTGTTCTATCACTTCGTGATACCACACAGCCCAGTTAAAGTAGCCGCCAGTAATGGCTAAAATAATAATAATGGGTGAGCCTAACACGCCGGTCATTTTATGAATGTCGCTAAGCACTATTTGTAGTGTTGCACGCCAGCGTACGCTAAATAAGCGTCGCCAAAATTTGCGATAAATAATCAGACCGCTAATACCCAATACGAGTAAAAACACCGCAAAAAAGAACCCTAATACAGTGCCCGTTTGCCCTGGTAAATTTTTAAAATCGTTAAGTAAAAAGGTGTAATGCAGCTCTAAAAACCAATCGGTGAAATAATGGTTGGTACCCACAGGCTCTGACAGAATATCACCTGTGTATTGGTTTAAATGTAACTTAGCCCATTGCTCTGTACCGCGCTTTATTAAGTAAACCCGATCAGCGGTATCATCGTTAAATATTTCCCAACTAGCTACTATATAATTAGGGTAAGTACGCTCTGTTTTAGCGATTAACTTATCAATAGGTAGCCGCTCAGGTAGTGCTTTTACCACAAAGTGGCTATTTGGCATTAGCAGGCCATCTATTTCGCTTTTAAATACTAAAACACTCCCTGTAATGCTAATAACAATAAGGGGGATGATAGCAATAAGGGCAACCCAGCTATGAATTTTAAACAGTGTTTTTCGCATATATAAAGCAAGAAAAGATGATAAGTATTGCGCATGATAACAATTATCAATTGCAATTCAAGTTTTGCAGATGGTTATGCTAAAAACAGCAAAAGCGTGAACTTAAGCTAACGATTTTTGTATAGCTAAGTTGCCAGCTGCTAAAAAAATATTTTCAATTTAGTTGAGTAAAATCTAGTCGCCACTACAATGCCGCTATAATATAAAATCCTTTAAAAACATATGTTTATTATATGTTTCCATTTTAATTCCTATTAACACTTACGTAACGAGCGAGGTTGCTTTGGCACATTTTCTGCCTGTATTGTCTTCATTTATTTTAGTCTTTAGTTTTTTACCACTGCTAAATAAAATTCGTAAAAATCGCAGCGTGTCGGGTTTATCGCTGTTGATGATGACCTTTGGTGTTGCACAAAGTACGTACTTTATTGCCTTTAATCTGTATTTTGAGCGCTTTTATATGGCGCTGCCATTTATAGTAACAGGTATATTAAGTGGTTCTATTTTATACTATTTTGCGCGTTATAATGCTGAACGAAAAGAGCGTGTTCAGTTACTGTGTATGTTGGCTTTTTCGCTTATTCCATTTACGTTATTAGCTAACCCAGTACTTGATACAGCTAAGGTACTAACGTGGTTAACCTTTGTTGGTTTGGTAATGAGCTCGGTGCGTGTAATGCCACAAACGTATAAAACTATTCGCAGTGGTGATATTAGTAATTTAAGTGCACGTTATTTTAGCTTGCAGTTTGTGGCGGGTATTTGTGGTTTATTTGCCGAGTTTGCTATGGCTACGCAAAGTATTGCGCATATTTTAACGTTTGTGATGATTTTACTCACCAACGCTGCGCAGCTTGGTTGCATTCAATATTATAAAATGCGCCCTAATACGGTATAACGTTTAAAATAGTAGTGATAATTTAATTTAACTGTGGCAGGTTTAAGCTATTCGTAATTATAAAGTTTAAACCATGCAATTAACTATTCATCAAATAGATGCGTTTACTAATGAATTATTTAAAGGCAATTATGCCGCAGTGATCCCCCTTGATACGTGGTTAAACGACGATTTAATGCTAAAAATTGGCGCAGAAAACAACGTGTCCGAAACCGCTTTTACTTGCCAGCAAAGCGATGGCAGCTTTGCTATTCGCTGGTTCTCACCTTTGATGGAAATTGACTTTTGTGGCCATGCCACACTGGCAGCTGCTTATGTGCTTTGTGAGCAGCATAATTTAGCGCAAGTGCGTTTTTATGCTGCTGCCGTGGGCGAGTTAGTCGTTAATAAAAATAGCGATGGTAGCTTTGCCATGACCTTTCCAAAACAAGCACCGGTTGTTGTATTAAATGCCCCTTCTGCACTGCTAAATGGTTTATCAAAAGCACCCACAAAAGTGCTAAAAAACCGCCAAGCTTACTTTGCTATTTACGATAATGAGCAAGATGTAACTCAGCTTAAAACCGATTCGCAGTTACTAAAAACATTATTTCCGCTCGATGTGGTTGCCAGTGCACCTGGAGATGAATACGACTTTGTGTCTCGCTACTTTTGGCCTGCAAGCGGTGGCGATGAAGATTATGTAACAGGCTCTATTCATACCGGCCTTGCCCCTTATTGGGCTCAGCAATTGGGTAAAACTACGTTAAGCGCTTATCAGGCTTCGAGCCGCGGCGGGCAGTTACTATGCGATGTTGGTGATACATATGTAACGATCACAGGGCATGCGGTAAGGTATTTAACCGGCACTATTTTTATTTAGCAAAGCGCTGCATACTTTCTAAATTGTGTATAAATAAACCATGCTATTACTCCAAACCGCGCCTCTATTATTTATTCTTGTTTAAAGTTATTGATTTATAAACTTAAAAATTACAGCTTTAATTTCTCTATAGTATTACTTGTTATTCTTTTTATTAATTGAGAGTTATTTTAGAAATAGTTACTTACAAATGCGTCGTTAATATTTGGTTAAGCTCTGTTATTATGTTGTTAGTGAGTTTTTGAGGTAATTAAGTTATGCAAACAAGAATACTTAAATGGGTTTTTCCTTTTGTTGCACTTGCCATTGGCATAGTGAGCTTTATGGGAATTAACGCTATTGCAGAAGAATCAGCAGAAAAAAAACCAGTAGATACACGCCCTACCGTTAAAGTGGAAAGTGCTTTGGCAAATAATCATCAGGTTATTATTAATAGTTACGGTGAAGTAAAGCCGCTTGAAAATACCCAATTGTCGGCGCAGGTGTCGGGTGAGGTATTAAGTTGGCATCCTAACTTTATTGCCGGTGGTGTAGTTGGCCGTGGCGAAACCCTATTTACTATTGAAAAAGATAATTACCAAGCAGCCGTTTTAATGGCTGAAGCTGAGCTTGCACGCGCACAAGCAGGCTTAATTGAAGAACAAGCACAAGCGCAAGTAGCAGCAGACGAAGCAACACGCTTTCCTGGTAAGGCCCGTACAGATTTATTTTTACGTAAACCACAAGTTTTGAGTGCACAAGCGTCGGTTAAATCGGCGCAAGCTGCCTTAAAGCGTGCGCAACGTGACTTAGAAAATTGCGAAGTAACTGCGCCATACGATGCGCTCGTTATTAGTCGTAATATTGGTGTGGGTCAGTTTGTATCTATGGGTTCGCAAGTGGCCGAAATTAATAACATAGAAACCGCAGAGGTGATCATTCCTATTGCCGGCTTTGATAGTATTTTTTTACCAGAGCGAATTAAAGGTATTACTGCAACAGTGATTCAAAAAGGACTAAATAGCTTTACTCGTGAAGCAGTAATAGACCGCGATTTAGGTATTGTAGATAGTGCTACCCGCATGAGTAGTTTAGTAGTGCGAATTGACGACCCTTACGGTTTAAAAAGCAAACAACCAGCAATTAAATTTGGCAGCTACGTACAGGTAAGATTTGCAGGCGCTATGCTCAGTAACATTTACCGTTTACCGCAAGCATTAGTGAATAATCAAACGGTATGGATAGTAAATGAGCAGCAGCAACTTGAGCCGCGCAAAGTAACGGTTATTAGAGAAGAAGGTGAGTTTTTTTATATTAACAGCGGTTTAAATGCAGACGATAAACTCGTTGTTACCTTGCCAGAGTATCCGCAAAAGGGCATGGAAGTAAAAGTGGCTGGTACTAGTACTAACAGCGCAACTGAAAGCTCAGAGACAAGCAACTCTAATACTCAGCAGTTGTAAGGCAGCAAAATATGAATGAACCAATAGAGCAAAAACAAACGGGTATTATTGCCTACTTTGCAAAGAATTCGGTAGCTGCCAATTTAATGATGTTTTTTATCATTGTAATGGGGATTATTAGTTACTTTACTATTCAGCGCCAAATGTTTCCTAATGTAGAAATTAACTACATTAATATTGAAGCTAACTATCCAGGTGCATCGCCACAAGAAATAGAAGAAAGCATTCTCATAAAAATAGAAGAGTCGCTTAAGGATGTAACCGAAATTAAAAAAGGCGTGTATCGTGCGTTTCGTAATGGTGGCCGTGCGAGCTTAGAAATAAATACTGACGTTAAACTTACCGACGTGCTCGATAAAGTAAAACTTCGCGTAGATGGTATAGCCACGTTTCCTGGCGGTATGGAGCCGGTAACAATTAGCCAAGTAGAGTTTAGACAAGACGTAATAGGCATGACCTTAGTAGCCGACCTGCCACTGAGCGAGCTTAAGCCAATTGCAAACCAAATAGAGAGTGAGTTATTGCAGCTTTCTAATGTATCGCTAGTTGTTAACGATGTGCCACTTGATGAAATAGCCATTGAAATTGAACCCGATACGCTGCGCCAATATAACTTAACCTTAAGCGATGTAATGAATGCAGTACGCAGATATTCAGCTAACTTTTCGGCAGGGCAGCTAAAAACTGACTCGGGAGTTATTTCGGTACGCGTAGAAAATCAATTTTATAGCGGCGAAGAGTTTCGAAAAATACCGGTAAAAATTGGCGAATATGGCGCAAAAGTATTGTTGCAAGATATTGCCGTAATTAAAGACCAATTTACCGAAGGTGAGCGCTACTTTAAGTTTAATGGGCAAAATGCGGTGTATCTTTCGGTTAAAGCAACCCAAGAGCAAAACATGATCCCGGTTGCCGAGTCGGTTAAAGCATTTATAGAGCAAAAAAATAATCAGCTGCCACCCAGTATACGGTTAGAGCCATTAATGGATATGACTTACTATCTAAATGCTCGCCTTGATATGATGAAAGCTAACTTGTTTCAGGGCGCTATTTTAGTGGCAATTATGTTGTCGTTATTTTTGCGTTTTAAACTGGCGCTGTGGGTAATGCTAGGGCTGCCAGTGTGCTTTTTAGGTGCGATGATGATGATGCCGGTATTTGGTATTAGCATTAATATTATTTCGTTATTTGCGTTTATTATGGTGCTGGGAATAGTGGTGGACGACGCCATAGTCATAGGAGAGAGCGCCTACACCGAAATAGAAAGAAGTGGTGGTGGTGTTGAAAAAGTAGTGCGCGGCGCTAATCGTGTTGCAACGCCTGCGACTTTTGGCGTATTAACCACAATTGCAGTGTTTGCACCATTTACCTTATCGAGCGGCCCAGAAAGCGCGTTTTTTTACGGTATAGCGGTAGTGGTAATGCTGTGCTTAGTATTTAGTTTGGTTGAATCAAAACTAATTTTACCGGCGCATATTGCTCATACGCACTTTGCACCTATTAAAAAAGGCAGTTGGCGCGATCGCTTTAATACCCGTTTTTTTGGCTTTGTAAATGGCCCGTATAAACGCTTTATTGTGCGCTGCGTAGAATGGCGCTGGACGGTGATGTTTGCATTTATAGCAATGCTTATTCTTAGCGTTGGGTTAATTACCTCAAACAAAGTACGTACTGTACCCACCCCTAAAGTACCGCACGACTTTCCACAAATACGCGTAGAAATGAATGACAATGTTTCAGACATACAAACCATTGCAGCTATTCGCGACATTGAAGCTATGGTGCTGCAAGTTGATGAAGCAACCGAGCGTGAATTTGGTAAAAAAATGATCCGCGATATCTTGGTATTTAACCAAGGTAGAACAGAGTCACAGTTATTAGCGCCATTAGTTGATGAAGACTTACGTCCGTATAACGCCTTTGAGTTATCGCGTCGTTGGCGTGAGGCTATGCCAACCATAGCTGGCGTTAAGTCGTTAACTATTCAAGATGATGCTGGCGGCGGCGGTGCCAACGGTAATGGTGAGTTTGGCTATTTATTGTATGGCTCAGACATAGACACGCTAAATAATGCAGGGCGTCGTTTTATTCAATTACTGCAGCAACAAAAAGGTTTGTTTGATATTAGCTCGACCATTGATCCTGCTAGTAAAGAAGTGCAAATGAGCTTAAAACCGGTTGCTTACGACTTAGGTTTAGATCTTTCGAGTGTTGCCACCCAAGTAGGTGCTAGCTTTTATGGTGGTGAAGCGCAGCGCGTGATCAGAAACGGCGAAGAAGTACGTGTAATGGTTCGTTACCCTAAGCTTACTCGCGAAGCATTTTCATCACTTAAACATGCAGTGATCACCACACCACAAGGGCGTGAGGTATTACTCGGTGATGTAGTTGAGCTAACCGAAACACCAGGCATTAGTTATATTCGCCGTGAAGGAGGCTATCGTACAGTTTATGTATATGGCAGTATCGACGAAGAACAAATAGAGCCAGGTGAAGTAGTTAAACAAGTTAAAGAAAACTTATTGCCGCAGCTTAAAGATGAGTTCCCTACAGTTAAATCTGAGCTAGGTGGTGCAATAGAGGAGCAACAAGCGCAAGCAAGTGAGCAAATGATGTTTTTTATTGGCGGCATGATCCTCGTTTATATTTTACTGGCTGTGCCATTAAAAAGTTACTCGCAACCGCTTATTGTTATGTCGGTTATTCCGTTTAGCTTAACGGGTGCTATTTGGGGGCATTATTGGTTTGGTTTAGATATTAGTTTAATGTCGGGCTTTGGTTTAATAGCCGCTGCAGGGGTAGTAATAAACGACTCCCTAGTTATGACCGATTATGTAAACCAAGTACGCCGTAACGGCGTAAGTATTAAAGATGCCGTTATTGAGGCAGGCTGTGCACGCTTTAGAGCTATATTGCTCACCTCAATTACTACCTTTGCAGGGGTATTACCCATTATGTTTGAAACCAGCCTACAAGCTAAATTTGTTACCCCAATGGCAGTAGCGCTGGGCTTTGCTGTTATGTTTGCTACTTTAATAACACTGATATTAGTACCGTGTTTATATATTATTTTAATGGATATAGGCGCGTTATTTAAACGCCCGTTTAGTAAAAAAACCACTAAAGCTACAATTTAAAATAGCATTGTAAGTAAGCAGCAAAGTAAAAAGCCAACCGAATTAGGTTGGCTTTTTGTTTTGTATAGAGCTTAAGTATTAGATTTAAATCTTGGTTACATTCTTTTGTTTGTTTGTTTGTTTGATTGTTGCAAGCTTGCGAATTATAATCTGCACCTTATTAATAAACTGAGCTAATCTTTAGTTTACATTTGTTTGTTTATTGCTCTAAATGTCTTGGCTGTGTATTTGTGTATTATCAGTGCAAGGTTTGGATTTTAAGGTGTTGCTGTGTTTATGCATACGTCATTGGTCTGTGGAAAATGGACACCAATAGGTTGCTTAAATCAGGATGTCCAATTATCTATTGGCGATTCTGTGGTAGTAACCTTTTATGACATGCAAGGAGAGCTAGTCGATTTATCATTTAGTTATGAAGTGACGGTATCTGAGCAGGGAGAGCCTAATACGTGGCCGCGCCTAATAGCAGAATATATTAATGTGCATATTCCCTTAGTTAGCGCAGGGCGCATGACCGATACAGGGCTAGTAGTTGCTTATCGTTATAATCAAATATTTGCACTAGAATCAAGCGGTATTTGTAAAGCGGATGTTAGTGTTAATTGTTTGGCTAAACGCAATGTGTCGGTGATAGAAAATAGCGCAGAATACGATAGTGTTTATCCCGCTGGTGGCGATAGTTATAATGCAGGCATAAAAGTATTGCAGCCCAAAACAGGGCATATTTATCAGTGTAAAGCATGGCCATTTAGTGAGTATTGCCGTGTTAATGGTGAGCAAAGTGCCATGTTTGAACCCGGAGTGGGTAAAAGCTGGGCTATGGCTTGGCAGCAAGTAAAATAAATAGCTTGTATACAGTTTTGAATTGGAATTATTTCTCAAGGTGTTTTTCTTAAGATATTCTTCTTGAGGTACTCTCTTCCCAAGGTGCTCTCTTCCAAGGTATAAAGACAACAATAAAAATTGCAGAAATTTTAGTAATTATACTTATACCGTTTAGCCCGCTCAGCAATGAGTGGGCTTTTTTATTTTTATGGTAAACTGGCAAATATTGTTATTTTTTAATCGGTTTATTTGTGTCTACTTCTGATTTTTCTTTGGCCTTGCTGCCAAGCTCCCCTATTGCTGAAAAGCAAGCCTATACCCTTAACACACACGATAAAACACGTATCGATAATTACTATTGGATGCGTGATGACGAACGTCAAAATAAAGATGTATTAGCGCATTTACATGCTGAAAACAGCTATTGTGAAGCGCAATTAGCGCCAATGCAGCCATTGCAAAACATTCTTTTTGAAGAGCTAAAGGGCCGTATTGTAAAAGACGACAATACAGTACCGGTTAAAGATGGCAAATACTGGTATCACTCTGAAGTGCGTGGCGATGACGAATATTCTCGTCATTATCGCAGTAGTGATATGAGTACTAGCGATAAGCAAATTTTATTAGATGTAAATAAGCTAGCGGCCGGATTTGAATTTTTTGAGCTAGGCGAAGTAGCACTGAGCCCGTGTGAGCAATTAATGGCGTACTCAGAAGATACTGAAGGGCGTCGTATTTATACCGTGCACTTTAAAAATATAACCACTGACGAAATGCTCACCGATAAGTTAGAAAACACCGAAGGCCAAGTGGTTTGGGCTAACGACAATAAAACGGTTTTTTACGTTAAAAAAGATCTAAAAACATTATTAGGTTACCAAGTATTTAGGCACGTGCTGGGTACAGAGCAAAGCCAAGATGTAATGGTGTACGAAGAGCAAGACAGCAGCTTTTTTATGGGGCTGGGCAAAAGTCGCGACGAAAGCCTTATTATTATTGATTTAGCCAGCACCGAAACTAACGACACTTGGGTACTTGATGCTGACCAGCCAAACGGCGAGTTCAACGCATTAATGCCACGCGAAGAAGGCCATGAATTTGACGTTGATAAGCTTGGCGATACTTTTTACATAGTGACGAATTGGCAAGCCAAAAACTTTCGCTTAATGACCGCAACCAGTCAAACTATTGCCGATAAAACCCAGTGGCAGCAGCACACAGCTCATCGCGATGATGTACTGCTTGAAGGTGTTGAATTATTTAACGACTTTTTAGTATTAAGTGAGCGCGAGCAAGGGCAAGCCCGTTTTGTGGTTGTTAATAAACAAGGTGAACGCATGACATTAGCGTTTGAAGATCCTTGCTACTACGCCGCCATAGCAATGAATCCAGAGCCAGAATCACGCAGTGCCCGTATTTACTACTCAAGCTTAACTACGCCTGGCTCGCTATACGATGTTGATTTAACTACAGGCGAAAAAACCTTACTAAAACAACAGCAAATATTAGGAGACTTTAACGCCGATAATTATCAGTCAGAACGCCTAATGATAACTGCACGCGATGGCGTAAAAGTACCTGTATCTGTTGTTTACCGTAAAGAGAGCTTTAAAAAGGACGGTACTAACCCGTTGTTTCAATATGGCTATGGTGCTTATGGCTATACTATTGATCCTAGTTTTTCGAGTACATCATTAAGCTTACTCGATCGCGGCTTTGTGTACGTTATTGCGCATGTGCGTGGCTCAGAAATGTTAGGTAGGCAGTGGTACGAGCAAGGTAAAAAACAACATAAACAAAACAGCTTTAACGACTTTATAGACGTTACTAAAGCGCTGGTTGAGCAAGGTTACGGCGATAAAAATAAAGTATTTGCATCGGGTGGCAGTGCGGGTGGTTTATTAATGGGAGCCGTGGTAAACCAAGCACCTGATCTTTATTGTGGCGTTGGTTGTCATGTGCCATTTTTAGATGTGCTAACCACTATGTTAGATGAAAGTATTCCGCTAACCACCAACGAATACGACGAGTGGGGTAACCCTAACGATGCGCAATTTTATGATGTAATTGCAGCCTATTCACCGTACGATAATATTTGCGCGCAAGAGTATCCGCATATGCTAATAACCACAGGGCTGCACGACTCACAGGTACAATATTGGGAACCGATGAAGTGGGTAGCTAAAATGCGCGAGCTAAAAACCGATAATAATATTTTAGTATTTAAAACCGATATGGATGCCGGACACGGTGGCGCATCTGGGCGTTTTAAAAGCTTAGAAGAAAGAGCGCTCGAAATGGCCTTTTTTATCGCCTTACTAAATAATTAGGCAACAATTAAAAAGTGCACAAATAAAAACATCGCCACTGTAAAGTAGGCGATGTTTTTATTTTATAGCTGCTTAAATACAGCGGTTAATGCATTTAACTTTTATTAATCTAAGTAAGCTTTTAACATCCAAACAAGTTTTTCTTGCTCTGAAATATAATCACTCATTAGCGCGGCTGTACCTTCGTCGTTTGCATCGGCTGCTTGGCTTAAAATTTCGCGCTGCATTTTAATCAACACACTGTAACCTGCAAGTAAGTTCTCTACTGCAGCTACACCGTCGCTAATACCTTTAGCTTCTTTAATTTTACTTACTTCTAGGTAATCTGAAAACGCATGCAGTGGCGCACCATCTAGCGTTAAAATACGCTCAGCAACTTCATCTACTTTTAAAAGCAATAAGTTATAAATTTCTTCAAACTTAATGTGTAGTTCAAAAAAGTTACGGCCTTTAATATTCCAATGAAACCCACGTGCGTTCATGTACTGAATTTGATAGCTGCTCAGTAGCGAGTTTAATGACTTAATAATGTCTTCACTTTTTGCACTGTTTAAACCAATAGCATTTACCTGTGACATAGCTTGTTCCTTAAATAACCGTTAATAACGTTAACTGCTAATGAGTATTGCCTATCATCAGCCGTTAGTAAAATAATTTAAATAGATGGGATTAATAGCTTAAATAAATCGTGTACTTACATTACTTATAAAAATAATAAATAGATCATTAATAGTAATGGGTCGGATTAATTAAAATACCACCCCTGAAGGGAAAATATATCTTCAACACTACAAATCATGATCCAAAACAAGCTTTAAACAAGTTAAGTGCGCCGCTGTCGCATTAATTGATTTAGGTCAAAAATCATTCGACTTGATAACGCATAATAAGGAGGTAGCAATCATTAGGAGAAATAAAGTGAGCACAAAAACAGCTAAACAACATAAAGCTGAATTGATCGTAACGGGTATCGCCGTGGTAGTGTTTTTAATTGGCGTAATAGCGCATTTAGCCAGTGCCAGCTTTGCTAACTTTGATACTTTTGGTTATATAGCCGCACCTATACCACTAGTATTAGGTATTATATTTTTAATTAGTTATAAAATTGCAGCAGCGGCAGAAGATTAATCGTCTTCGTTTAAGCGCTCTAAAATATAATCGAGTACTTGGCGAGAGTAAATCATACTGGTATGGCTTAAATGAAACACTTTATGTTCGGCCATACCTTTGAGCTTGGTTTCATCAAGTAATACAGTGCCATCAGAGCAACTGCCTTTAACAATAAGCGGCATAAGCCCTATGGGTAAATCACCAGCAATACTGTAAAGTTTGGCTTTAAAAGGCCAATTACCGTTTTTAGAAAGTAAAAACTCTACGCTATTTTTTAAAAAAGATTCAAACCCTTTTTGCTGCATTTTTTGCGCAATATGGCTGCCTTTATGTGGGGTGCCTAAAGTAATTACTTTTTCAACATGCTGGCTTGCAGGCGAGTTCGCCTCAAGATACGCACGAGCAACAAGCCCGCCCATAGAATGGCAAACAAAAGCCGAAGGCTGATCGCCTATAAATTCATCTATTTGCGCAAAAATAGCATCGCGATTAGGAGTGAGCGTATTGTAAGTTAGGTTTAACACTTTTACGCCAGAACTTTTTAAGCGAGAGCACAACGGGCGCATCACAAAGCCAGACATATATAAGCCGTGTAAAACAATAACCTGCTTAACCTTCATACGCCCCTCACCTTGGTGTTATCACATTAACTGCTGTGGTTTTATTTCAATATTGGTCGTGTCGGTATTAACCCACATCTCGCCATCTTGAATAGTAATAGCAAGCTTTATATTACGATCAACCAAATTGGCCAAAGCTTGGGTAACACCATAATCTAAACTAAATATACTAAGATTTTTAAAATCACGTAATTTAGGCTGCTGTTTTTGCCACCAAATAGCCTGGTTGTTTTCGCCATAAGTGTAAAGCACCACTTTTTTAGCTTTATTACAGGCTTTTTTAAGGCGCTTTTCGTCAGGTAAACCCAGCTCTATCCACAGCTCTATTTCTTCACTGTAGTTTTTATGCCACAGCTCGGGCTCATCGTCAGAACTTAATCCTTTGGTAAATTCTAAACCATCACAGCTATTGAGTGCAAAAGCGAGTAAGCGGATCATCAAACGTTGTTCGGTTTCTGAAGGATGCTGGGCCAAGGTTAAATTAAAATCTTGGTAAACGTGACGGTCCATATCGCTAAGCGACAACTGCACTTTCATAATGGTGGATTTAAGAGCCATAACTACTTATTTGAAAAAATTTGCGCCAGTATAGCGCAATTAAATGAATTGCCAGTTTAAATAGCGGCAAATTATACGTTAGGAGTTAAAAATGGCTATCCAGTTGTTCACTATCTGTGCGAATTGACTTGCAAAAGAATAGATATTCCGTGTAAGCAACAGCTGTGTAAGTTGTTTTTTATATTTTCATGATTTAGCCATGAGCGATTGCCTTGAGCCTTCCATATTAATGGATAATAAATAAAGTGTATTTCTACCAAAAAATGCTAAGCAATATGATTTAGAGGGAGTTACTTTAGTTCTGCGTTTTTTTGGTTAAAGTTAGAGATAGTTTTTAAACATAAGCGGATTTACGAGTGCAATAAAATTAAATGTCCCCCTATCTTTATTGAACAAAAAATGTAAGGTGTTAGTAGTATAAATACATTACATTCGTTTAATCAAAATACAAGGATTAGTATGAAACACATCGTACGGTTGGCACTTTTATGTTCTTTCCCTTTCTCTGTGCTAGCAGAGCCATTAACAGTAGACTCTTCTCAGGCCATGCAATATGAGGGCAAACAAGTAAGAGTGTGTGGTGAATTAATCCAACTCCGAGATTTTAAAAAAGGTATATACTTAAATCTTGATGATAACTACCCAAACAGTTCTATTACGTTTGTTATTTGGAATAGGATGTTGCCAAAAATTGAGAGGAAACTGGGAGAAATGCCTTCTCTAAAAAATAAACAGGTTTGTGGAACGGGCACTGTTGACTCTTACAAAGGCAATCTAAGGATGAATATTAATAGCCGTTACAACCTTGAGGTATCTCCTGCTGACTAGATCTCGTGCCCCGCTTGGTTTTCATGTGTTCATTACTGTTCTGAGGAATATGTAAATAGTGGAAGGATTAAGAGTTTTATATGGATATAACTAGGATATGCTGGGTAACTAAATGAAATGGCTAAATGCTCTTTGGGCTAAGACTAAAAAAATTGCCAGTTTATATACTGGTACATTTATTTTTGTAATGTTTATTAATCAATTACTCTTTTTTGGTTTGTGTTTAAACCCAATTTGCTTGTAAGCGCGCATTTAAGCAGTGCGCTTAGCTATAATCGAAGTCTAGCTGCACATTCCACGGCATTAGGTCGGTAAAATCATCATCACCCTCATCTCGATTCGGCAACGCTTTAAATAAATGCAC
>NZ_JACJDO010000032.1:0-48572 GCF_014163535.1 Pseudoalteromonas sp. SR45-4 | reverse complement strand
GGATAGCCACGCGGTATGAAAAGCTTGAACGAAATTATCATTCAATGCTCGCTTTAGCATTTACTATGATGTGGCTACCAATGTGGGCTGATTGATATATGTACTACAAAGATCAACAGCCCCTAATCAGCTTTAAGGTTGATAACCTACATCATCGAGTAAATCTTTACTGCCAGCGGCATCGCGCGCTAAGTCATCTACAATTTCATTGTATTTATGACCGCTATGCCCTTTAACCCATTTCCAGGTTACGGTGTGTTTAGCGCACGCTAAATCGAGGCGTTTCCATAAGTCGACATTTTTTACTGGTTTTTTAGCTGAGGTTAACCAGCCGCGCTTTTTCCAATTCGTGATCCAAGACTCAATACCTTGTTTCACATATTGGCTATCGGTAGTGATATTAATAACACATGGGCGAGTTAATACTTCCAGAGCCACAATTGCCCCCAGCATTTCCATGCGATTATTAGTTGTTAGTTTATAACCTTGACTCAATTTTTTTTCATGTTCGTTATAAATCATGAATATACCATAACCACCGGGGCCTGGATTACCTAAGCACGAACCATCGGTATAAATCTCTACGGTTTTTTCCACTGTTTTACCTTGATATTATGTACAATAAAGTGATTATAGAAAGATACCAGAGTCAGGATTAATTCGATATGGCACGCAGACAAATAGTTTTAGATACAGAAACCACAGGCATCGACCCTAAACAAGGGCATCGTATTATCGAAATAGGGTGTGTTGAATTAGTAAATCGCCGCTTAACCGGCAATAACTTTCATGTGTATATTAACCCGCAGCGCAACAGTGAAGAAGAAGCAATAGATGTTCACGGTATCACTAATGAGTTTTTACGTGATAAACCATTGTTTCATCAAATTGCTCAAGAGTTTTTTGATTATATTAAGGGTGCAGAACTGGTTATTCATAATGCGCCGTTCGATATTGGCCATATGGATAACGAATTTTCTCTGCTTAACCAGGGCTATCCTAAAACGGCCACTTTCTGTCAAGTACTCGACACGCTTAAAATGGCGCGTGACTTGCATCCAGGACAAAAGAACAACCTAGATGCGCTATGCCGTCGTTACGACGTAGATAACGCTAAGCGAACCTTGCACGGCGCATTACTGGATTCTGAAATATTAGCTGACGTTTACCTAGCAATGACTGGCGGACAAGTTAAGCTAAATTTGAATCAAAATAAAAATGACGATACCGATCAGCAAAAAGGCGGAATACGACGCTTAAGCGCCCAAAGAGCACCTCTTGTAGTATTAAGCGCCAGTGAGGCAGAACAAGCTGCACACGAAGCACGATTAGATATTGTTAATAATGAAGGCGGCCACTGTATATGGCGCGCTGATTAAGGCCATATTATGAAAACCTTTTATTTGGTAACCGCATTAGTATCTGCTAGTTTTTTTGCAACCAGCGCATATGGCGTTAAACAAGTTGAAGTACTAAAGCGTGATGGGAGGCAAAATGAAATCCCTTTATTAGATAATCGTTTTCGTATTGATAGTAAAGTAGCTGAAATAACCTTACTTTTTTTTAGAAAACCAGGCTCACCGGCTGTTATTTTAGTAAGGCCCGATGGCAGTAAATATTTTGCTACCGAATCAGTTAAAAACCCTGACTTAAGTTGGCATGACGAGCTTAGTTATGATTTGGTTACCATACGCAACCCCATGGCTGGCCCTTGGCAAGTTATAGGTAATATCTTACCCGACAGCCGCATTGTCGTATTAGGCCAGGTATCACTTGAGGCAGAGCCGTTACCGGAAATGCTGTTTCGAGGCGAGACAATAAAAATCACCGGAAAAATTTTAAATGACGGTGCTCCCATAAATGCCAATCTATTTAGAGATGTCGTTACCTTAAATGTTGATTTTGTAAGTACTAATAGTGCAGAGGCTGCTAATTTTGGAGCCAGTACTCAAGAAGTCGCTGAATTTAAAGATGATGGCCGAGGGTTTGACGAACGCCCAAACGATGGCGTTTTTACGGGCGAGTTTAAATTAGACTTTCCCGAAGGAGAATGGATCCCCGAACTCTACATAGCAACCCCCTTATTACAACGTCGAATAGTGCAAAGCAGCATTGTGGTACATTCTGCCCCAGTAAGTTACGACATGACGCTAGCAGAGCAAGAAAGTAACGAGCACCTTTTAGCTATTAATTTAGATGACACAATAGTTAAGCCAGAAACCGTAATTATGCAGGGTAAAATTTACTACCCTAATAACGAAGAGCAAATGTTTAGTATAGAGTCGGATGCACAACATACGAGGCAGTTAGCAATTAAAAATTATGGTTGGGGTCGATATAGTGTCGAGCTGTCTATTTTTGGCACAAATATAAAGGGTCGTGAGTTTATGGCAACGCTGCCAACGTACAAATTTGAAATTGCACGCCCAATAGAAGCGGTACCAGCAGTTGATCCAGCGACCATAATTCCACCTGATTTAATGATTGAGAGTGAACCCGTAGCAGAAAAAATAGCGAATTGGGTTTTACTCAGCTTAATTATTGTTGGAAATCTGTGCGTTTTATTAATGGGTTGGCTGGCAATTCGTATTTTTGTACAGAAAAAATCGCTTAAATTTAAAGTGAAGCTGCCTTTTATAAATAAAAAGACAACAACAAATGACGATGTTGGTAATTCTGAAAAAAAGCAAAGTACTAAAAACGGCTCAAAAAATGACAAAAGCGGTGAAATTTTAAACCTTTCGATGACAGATGACTAAAAAACCTAAATAAAAGCGAAAAAGCCCTTGACGAAATAGGGGCTGGTTCGTATTATTCACGCCGCTGTCAGGGGAGACTCAAACAGCAACGAAAATGTGGAGTGGTAGTTCAGTTGGTTAGAATACCGGCCTGTCACGCCGGGGGTCGCGGGTTCGAGTCCCGTCCACTCCGCCAATTTTCGAAAACTTGTAAGCAAAACTGGAGTGGTAGTTCAGTTGGTTAGAATACCGGCCTGTCACGCCGGGGGTCGCGGGTTCGAGTCCCGTCCACTCCGCCAACGCTTACACAACATATGGTTGTAAAACATATTCTTATTCTGGAGTGGTAGTTCAGTTGGTTAGAATACCGGCCTGTCACGCCGGGGGTCGCGGGTTCGAGTCCCGTCCACTCCGCCAATAAGAAAAAAGATAACAGTTTAAATATACGCTGGAGTGGTAGTTCAGTTGGTTAGAATACCGGCCTGTCACGCCGGGGGTCGCGGGTTCGAGTCCCGTCCACTCCGCCAACTATTTAAACATTGTTATAGTATAAAATTTGTATGCTGGAGTGGTAGTTCAGTTGGTTAGAATACCGGCCTGTCACGCCGGGGGTCGCGGGTTCGAGTCCCGTCCACTCCGCCAACAAATTAAGTAATACAAGTAAAGTAAAAGTAATATGATATCTTTGCGGAGTGGTAGTTCAGTTGGTTAGAATACCGGCCTGTCACGCCGGGGGTCGCGGGTTCGAGTCCCGTCCACTCCGCCATTTGATATCAGTAACAAAATTAGTAAGTGCATTACCCCATGCACATACCACTGCGGAGTGGTAGTTCAGTTGGTTAGAATACCGGCCTGTCACGCCGGGGGTCGCGGGTTCGAGTCCCGTCCACTCCGCCACTTGTTATTTCCTCAATAACAAGTTGAATACAATCAAAATCATAAATTACATTTCTTAGCACATAAAAAAGCCCACAAAAATGCAGGCATAAATTAATCAGTGCAAACTTATTCAGCTTTTAAATACTGCTCTAAAAATTTCAAGTAAGCGTTTGATGCCGTGATCCGATTTTCTTTTTTGCTAAAACCATGACCTTCATCGTCAAACAATACATACTCAACTGGTACGCCATTGGCTTTAACTGCAGCTACAAGCTCATCACTTTCAACTTGTAACACGCGCGGATCGTTAGCGCCTTGAATAACCATAAGTGGCTTAATGATGTTTCTAGCGTGGAATAACGGTGAAATGGCGCGGTGACGATCCCCGTCTGTTGCCGGATCGCCCATTTCGTCGTACAGCGACTTTTTAAAGCTCTCCCACCAAGGTGGAATAGAATTAAGTGTACGTACCCAGTTGGTTACTCCAAAAATATTAATCCCAACTTTAAACTCTTCGGGTTCAAAGGCAAGGGCTGCCGCGGTCATAAAGCCGCCATAGCTACCACCCATAATGCCAATTTTATCGGTATCGACCCACTCTAAGCTCTGTAAATGTTTTTTGCCGTATACAATATCTTGTAGGTCATCGGTGCCGTGCTTTTTATCATCTAAATGAAAAAAGGTTTTACCATAGCCCGAGCTGCCTCGATTATTAACTGCAAAAATGGCATAACCATGATTTACCAAATGCTGTTGCATCGCACTATAACCGGTACGGCTTTGTCCGCCTGGCCCACCGTGCACCCAAATTAACGCAGGCACTTTGTTGGTGCTACTCGCTTGCTTGGGTTTATATAAAACACCTGGTATTTCTAAACCATCAAAGCTCTTAAAGCGTACTATAGTGCTTTGCACTAAATCGTTTTGATTAATTTTTTTACTGAGGGTATTAGTTAATTGCTGCGTGTTATTACTGCCTACTTGCCATACAAATAAATTACTAGGTGCAGTGTCTGAATTTAAATAAAAGGCCATGCTTTGCTCATCAGCTGAAAAGCTCACACCCCGTAAATTACCTGCCGGTAGCTTAGGCATGGCAATTTCTTTATTCGTTTGCGTATCGATCACGGTTACTTTAGTGCTGGCATCGGCGTTCACACCACTTACCTGGTAGCGCCCCGACGTTGAGAAATAAATAAAGCTTACGTCCCAGTCATCGGCTAAAGCTGGGCTGTGCTCGCCAGAAGCTAGGTCATAACGCCACATCTGCGAAAACTCACCTTTAGCGTCTGTAGAGTAGTATAAGTATTTGTTATCGGCAGAGAAGGTTTCAGGGCTGTATTGAGCAGGTGTATGGTGTTTTGAAATTAACTGTGGCTTTAGTGTTTTAGTATAAGTATCTAAAATAAAGGTATCGCTGTCTTTGTTGCTATTACTTTTAGACAGCGCAATAAAACGACCATTTGGGCTTATTGCACCTACATTTAGTCCTAAAGTATTTTGATAAACAGGCGTTACTTTATAGGTTTTACTATTAACGCGATATAAATCCATAAACTTAGCATCACGCTGATTGCTGGTAATAAAAAATTGGCTGGCATTTTTAGTGAAGCCGGCAAAACTAGCACGGGTTTCATCCCCTGGGGTTAAGTCTTTTACTGTGCCGTCAGTTTCGCGTACATAAATATGAAAGCGTTCGTTACCGCCCGTGTCTTTTGTAAACAACACTCGCTCATCATTTGGAAAATAGCGGATAGGGTAGGTACTGTCGGTAAAATCGGTTAAGCGAGTTTTGCCGCCTGTTTGGACATTAACCTCATATAGGCTGTAAATGCCACTTTCATCACTACTGACTAAAATTTTATCGCCATGGGGTGAAAAGCTACTCCCCATAATTGAGGTGGTATCAAAAAATGTTTCAGCTGAGTAGGTGCTCAGTTCTTTTACATGCGCTTTAGAGCTGGTTAGCGGGGCTGTATATGAGGATGAGTTGGTTGATTCACTGCAACCAGAGAGCGCTAGGGTAACTGCGCATGTAATTATTGTAAGTTTAATAATTTGCTTCATTGTTACGTTCCTTCACTGTTGTTTTTATAACCCGAATTTAGGTTAAAGTATTTATAGCAGTTTTACCTGAACAGTTTTTAAACGCAATAAGCAGCTGGTTTTATGTACAACAAAAGTGTATCAAAATCTTACACATAAAAAAGCCAGCACATAATGTGCTGGCTTTTATAACTTAAAAGTAGATGCTGGGCTTATTTAGCGGCATCAGTTTTTTTAGGTTTATTATTACGAGCTGCTTTACCAGCGAGTAAATCAGCAGGATCAAAGTCGTCAACGTTTATAACGTCTAAACGAGCTTGTTCTACAGCTGCTAACTTGTCAGCTTCTGCTTGGCTTAAAATACCAGCCTCAAGACCCATTTGCGCTACTTTATCAAGCTGAAAGAATGGCAGTTTAAGGCCTTTTTCTTTACATACACGGTCAAATAATGGCTCAACTTCAAGTACGTCTTTAAGCGTTTGCTCTTGACGGCCTACAAGGTTAAGCGGCTCATTTGTTAAATACACATAGCTTGCCAAACGATTACGCGTTTCGCTAGGTACTTGTAGTATTTGCGCTAATTTGTGTTCAAGTTGGTCGGTAGGTTTACGAACCGGACGGCCAAACGGGAATAACAATACTTTTAATACGCCACGCAGTGGAGCAGAAGGCATGTTATTAATTAAATCAGCAAGTGCGCGTTGACAATGATACAGGTGATCTTGACAGCTCCACTGTACTAACGGGAAGTCTTCTTTTTTACGGCCTTCGTCGTTATAACGTTTAAGCGTTGCAGACACTAAGTATAGGTAGCTTAGTAAGTCACCTAAGCGAGCAGAAATACGCTCTTTACGTTTTAGTGAGCCACCAAATACTGCCATGCTAATGTCAGACATAAGTGCAAGTGATGCACTAAAGCGCGACGCTATACGGTAAAACTCAGCGGTTTCGTCTTTGTACGGCACACTTGTAAAACGAGCACCCGTTAACGCGAGCCATTTAGTGCGCACAAGGTTAGACATGGTAAAGCCAATGTGACCCATTAATGCTTTATCAAATACGTTTAGCGCTTCTTCACGGTCTTCAATTTCGCACGCACCTAGTTCGGTAAGTACAAACGGGTGACAGCGAATTGCACCTTGACCATAAATAATCATATTACGGGTCAAAATGTTGGCACCTTCAACGGTAATCGCAATAGGTGCACCTTGATAACCACGGCCTAAATAGTTATTTGGCCCAAGCATGATGCCCTTACCGCCAAGTACGTCCATGGCGTGCAGGGTAGAGTCACGCATTTGTTCTGTAAGGTGGTATTTAATAATAGCCGAAACAACCGAAGGTTTTTCGCCTAAATCTACCGCACCGGTAGACATGCTTACTGCAGCATCAGAGCTATATGCATAACCAGCAAGTTTTGCTAACGACTCTTCAACGCCTTCCATTTTACCAATAGGTAAGCGGAACTGGCGACGAATACGGCTGTAGGCACCGGTTGCAACAGCAATCATTTTAATGCCACCGGCTGAGTTTGACGGCAATGTAATTGCACGGCCAACCGATAAACACTCAACCAGCATACGCCAGCCTTGGCCTGCCATATCTGGCCCACCAATAATGTAATCAAGCGGTACGAATATATCTTTACCCTGCGTAGGACCATTTTGAAACGGCACATTAAGCGGGAAGTGGCGACGACCAATTTCAACCCCTGGAGTATCGGTTGGAATAAGTGCACAGGTAATGCCAGGCTCTTTATTATCACCAATTAAACCATCAGGATCTTGTAATTTAAATGCAAGCCCTAGTACCGTAGCCACAGGTGCAAGCGTAATATAACGCTTGTTCCATGTAAGGCTAACACCTACAACTTCTTCACCTTTCCATTGTCCTTTACATACTACACCGTAGTCTGGAATTGAGCTTGCATCAGAACCTGCTTCTGGCGAGGTTAATGCAAAACATGGAATTTCTTGGCCACTGGCAAGGCGCGGTAAGTAATGGTCTTTTTGCTCTTTTGTTCCATAGTGCTGGAGTAATTCACCAGGGCCTAATGAGTTTGGTACGCCAACAATTGACGAAAGTAAGGTTGATTTACTGGTTAGCTTTTGTAGTACGCACGACTGTGCAAATGCTGAGAACTGTAAACCGCCATATTCTTTTTTGATGATCATGGCAAAAAATTTGTTATCTTTTAGGTATTGCCATACATCTTGAGGAAGATCGGTAAGTTCGTGTGTTGCTTCCCAGTCATCGAGCATACTACACACTACTTCAACAGGGCCATCGATAAAGGCTTGTTCTTCAATAGTTAGCTTAGGCACTGGATATTGGTGTAACTTTTTCCAATCTGGGTTACCACAAAATAAATCAGCTTCCCACCATGTTGTACCGGCATCAATGGCTGACTTTTCAGTATCAGACATGCTAGGCGTTACTTTTTTAAACATAGTAAAAAGAGGCTTAACAATATATTGCTGGCGAATACCAGTAACAGAGAGAGGCACCGCTATAATTAAAAATATTATCCAACTAATTAAACCAAAAGCACCCGCAAAGGTACCAATTAATAATGTTGCAATAGAAACACCAAGTGCGGTGTTCCAACTTGCTCTGTGGTAAACCGCTGCGCTGAGCAGTGCGATTAAACCGAGTGTAAATATGAGTGTCATTGCTAATTCCTTATTAGAGGTCAGACCACCTTAGTTAGAGTAGCGTTAGTAACGCTAAGTTTCAAGTACCTTACGTAGTTAAATTTTAATCGAAATAACCGTAAAAAAGCAGCTCATTTAATAGAGTCAGCGTTAATAAAGTAAGTTACAGCTTTAGTCTATGCATTCATAGCGACAAAAAAAATTTAATCTAATAGTAAAATGTTATTTTTTAAGTAAATATAGACGCCCGTACACACAACTAAATAGTGTACGCTTAATATAAAAATATAACGTTATTTATTAATACGTGGTTTAAAGGTTATTTATTTTATGTGTGAATTGCTTGGCATGTCGGCGAATGTGCCTACAGATATTTGTTTTAGTTTTTCGGGGCTGCTGGAGCGCGGCGGTAATACTGGGCCACATAGAGATGGGTGGGGTATTACATTTTACGAAGGCAAAGGCTGCAGAACCTTTAAAGATCCGCAGCCGAGCTACCAGTCAGAAATAGCTAAGTTAGTTAAAGCATACCCGATTAAAAGTGTGTCCGTTATTAGCCATATTCGCCAAGGTAACCGCGGTAAAGTATGCCTTGAAAACACGCACCCGTTTACGCGTGAACTGTGGGGGCGCGAAATTACTTATGCGCATAACGGCCAGTTATCTAATTACCATGATTTAAAGCCTGATCATTACCGACCTGTTGGCGATACTGACAGCGAGTTGGCTTTTTGCTGGCTGCTGGATCAAATACGCACTAAGTACCCAAATAAGCCAGAGGATATGGCATCGGTATTTCGTTATGCAGCAACGCTTTCGCATACACTGCGTGAAAAGGGCGTTTTTAATATGCTGCTGACCGATGGCGTATTTGTTTTAGCTTACTGTACCAATAACTTACATTACATAACTCGCCGTGCGCCCTTTGGAAAAGCGACCTTGATTGATGCTGACATGGTGGTCGATTTTAACGAAGAAACCACGCCCAACGATATTGTTAGTGTTATAGCAACAAAACCACTGACTAACGACGAGCGCTGGAAAAAAATGCAGCCGGGTGAGTTTGTATTATTTAAGATGGGTGAATTGATTTAAGCTTGTTTTTTGCCTTTAGCGCTTAGTTGAGAGGCAAACAACTGTTGTAGTAAAGTAGACGCGGGCTTTTATATTGAGCTGACCCAGTATATTATTTATTATCGGAATTATATTATGACTCCTAAAAAACGCCGTATTCTACAAGCTGTGTTGTATGAATTATTTGCCATTGCTTTTGTTGGCCCTATTATAAGTTTTATGTTTGATAAATCAGCCACTTCGGCGATAGGCCTCGCTTTTGTATTATCCAGCGTAGCACTTAGCTGGAACTATGTATTTAATGCGTTATTTGAGCGCTGGGAGTCCCAGCAAACAATAAAAGGTCGCTCATTCAATCGTCGCTTATTACACGGAATTGGCTTTGAAGGTGGCCTTGTTTTAATTTTAGTGCCGGTTATGGCGCTGTGGTTGAAAATTTCAGTGCTTAGTGCGTTTATAGCGAACCTTGGATTTTTTATATTCTTTTTTGTTTATGCAATTGTTTTTACATGGGCGTTCGATCGAGTTTTTGGCTTGCCAGCTTCTGCGCAGCAGCAAAGTGAAGCATAATAAAGCTTAACTTTTAGATTTAATCGCGAAAAAACGTATAAAAAAAGCGCGATTTGCATCGCGCTTTATATAAACTAATAGTAATAAAGATATAAACAAATAGTAATAAAGCCATTTGTAGCTAAAAATAATTGCTTACTCTGGGCTTGTTACTTTTTTAATATCAGCAGGTGGGGCAATGACAGGTGTTGTCACGGTAAATGAGTTTATTTGTACTTCAAATTGCTCCATTCCTTTTTCACCTTTCCACATACGCACTAACATGTAATCCATTTCTGGTGCAAACCAAGCAAGTGCTTGGCGTTTGTCGTTATCGTATAAGCGTTTTACTTTAATTGCTTCTACGTTGCCGATAGGTAATGAAATCATCTCTGTTGCAACAACTTCAAAATTGTAGTCGCGGCGATTACCTTTTTTATCGATTAATGGGAATGAAAAACTGGTTTCGCCTTTTTTCAAACCTTCGCGCACTTGTACCTGATACGAAATAGCATCTTGAAAGTCATCAGTCCATTCGCATTCAAGCGGGTATTCGCTGCGACTACTGTTAACTACTTTTTTTTGTGCGTCAAAATCAATGTTGTAATCTTTATCAGGACCAGTGCCAGTACGGATCATTGAATAATGATGCGGGCTCACTTTGCCATCTTTAAAGGTAAATTTAGAGGTTTCCTGGCGTGAGTCAGAAAAAATCATCCACTCAATATTGCTGTGATAGGTTAACTCGTAGTTATCGTCACTTATCTTTTTGAGTTCACGCACGGCTTCACCATGATTTTTACCTTTGCGTAAAATATCATACTTAGCTTCGTACTGTGTCAATTCGCCGGCAATAAGGCTAGTTGGAAGTAAAGTGCCCACACATAATAGCAGGGCACTTATTTTTTTATTGTGGGTACTGCGCGCCGTGTGCAGGAAGTTTTGTTTCGTCAAGAACTGCATAATCTGCTTCCATAGTTAGTCTGTGTTCACTGAACCACTTGACCACCAAAGGATAAATTATATGCTCTTGTTCGTGCACGCGTTTTGCTAGTGTGTCTGCTGTATCATCCTTGAGTACAGGTACTTTTGCCTGAAGTATAACCGGACCTCCGTCTAGCTCTTCAGTTACAAAATGAACACTTACGCCATGAACATCATCATTTGCATCAATTGCTCTTTGGTGGGTATTCAGCCCCTGATACTTAGGCAACAAAGATGGATGAATGTTCAACATTTTTCCAATATATTTTTGCACCAAGTTAGGAGTAAGAATACGCATAAACCCAGCTAATACAACTAGATTCGGTATAAAAGAGTCAATGATGCTCATTAACTGTGTATCGTAGGCCTCGCGCGAGTCAAAATCTTTATGACTCAGCACTTGTGTAGCAATGCCTGCTTGCTTAGCACGTTCAAGGCCATAAGCGTCTGCTTTGTTACTAATAACAGCCGCTATTTGCGCATTTATCTCGCCACTTTCACAGGCATCAATAATGGCTTGTAAATTAGAGCCACCGCCTGAGATTAAAACTACAAGACGAGTGGGTGCCATTACTTAGCACCACCTACAATTTCAACTTGCTCTTCGCCAGGCGCTGCGTCTTGAATTTCACCAAGGTGCCATGCGTTTTCGCCCAAGTCTTTTAGCATGCTTAAACTTTGCTCAAGTTTGTCGGCTGGAACAACTAATACCATGCCTACACCACAGTTAAATGTGCGGTACATTTCATGCGTAGTAATGTTACCGTTTTCTTGTAACCAGTTAAAAATAGGTGGCCACTGCCAGCTATCGCCTTTTACTACTGCTTTTGCAGAGGCAGGTAATACGCGTGGGATATTTTCCCAAAAGCCGCCACCGGTAATGTGCGAAAGCGCGTGTACGTCAACGTGCTTGAATAACTCAAGCAGTGGTTTAACGTAAATGCGAGTAGGTTCAAGCAATGTTTCGCCTAATGTTTTGCCTTCAAAATCAGCGCTTGTATCTGCGTTAGATACTTCAAGTACTTTGCGAATTAGCGAGAAACCATTTGAATGCGGACCACTTGAAGCAAGGGCAATAAGTTGATCGCCCGCGGCTACTTTAGTGCCATCAATAATTTTTGATTTTTCTACAACACCGGTACAAAAACCAGCCATATCGTAGTCTTCGCCGTCGTACATACCAGGCATTTCTGCGGTTTCGCCACCAATAAGGGCACAGCCAGAAATTTCACAGCCTTTACCAATGCCGGTTACTACGTCTGCGGCAGTGTCTACGTCTAGCTTACCTGTTGCATAGTAATCTAGGAAAAACAGCGGTTCAGCACCTTGAACAATTAAATCGTTTACACACATAGCGACCAAGTCGATACCTACAGTGTCGTGCTTTTTAAGATCGATAGCTAAACGTAACTTAGTACCCACACCATCAGTGCCGGCAACTAATACTGGTTGCTTATAACCTGCTGGAATTTCGCAAAGTGCGCCAAAACCACCAATACCGCCCATTACTTCAGGACGACGAGTTTTTTTAACCACACCTTTAATACGCTCAACAAGTGCATTACCAGCGTCGATATCTACGCCCGCGTCTTTATAGCTTAGAGACTGTTTTTGTTCGCTCACAGGTTTTCCTCAAAATAGTTGTTTTGGGTTGCTTAGAAACGCGCGTATTTTACAACAATTGCGTAACCGCGGCTAGCGTAAATATAGTATTGAAATAATTAACAGGACACTTGTCCGCTAATTGCTGGCTAAATAAACAAAAAAACGCCCGTAGGCGTTTTTTATTGTTTGCTGATGTTGCCGTTAACGCTATGCTTTAGCAGTTAAAATAGCACGTAGTGGTGCTGGGTAACCTTCAATGGTTTTACTGGTGTCGTTTGGATCTAAAAAGTCGACTAACGATTCGTTTTCCATCCAAGCTGTTTTGCGTTGCTCATCTAGCGTAGTAATTGCGCAGTCTTTAATTTGTACGTTTTTAAAGCCCACGCGCTCCATCCACAGTTTTAATGCCGCAGTGCTTGGAATAAACCATACATTACGCATTTTTGCATAGCGATCAGTGGGTACAAGCACTGTATTTTCGTCGCCTTCAATGACTAAGGTTTCTAGTACCAGCTCGCCACCGGGGCGCAGTTGTGCTTTTAATTGCGCTAAAAAGTCGATAGGCGAGCGACGGTGATAAAGTACCCCCATCGAAAATACCGTATCAAATGCTTTTAACTCGGGTAGTGCCTCAACACCCAGTGGTAATAAGTGTACGTTTTCGTCGGGATTAAAGTGTTTTATAGCTTGAAACTGACACAAAAATAAGTCAGAAGGGTCAATGCCTACTACAAACTGAGCGCCTTCACCACGCATACGCCATAAATGATAGCCCGATCCGCAGCCAATATCTAACACTGTGCGGCCTTTGAGTGGCTCAATATGTGGAAGCAGGCGATCCCATTTCCAATCGCTGCGCCACTCTGTATCTATTTCAATACCGTGAACACTAAATGGGCCTTTGCGCCATGGCATCATGCGCTTTAACAAATGCAGGGTTTGTTTTTGCTCACCATCGGTCATTTCACCCGGAGTGCCAATTTTTACCTGAGTAGTAATATCAACATGTTGAGTTTTAACCTCAGGTAAATTTTTAAGCACTTTTTGCCACTGTGGTAAGTCGCCATGACTTGCCTCTAACTGCCAATGTTTTAATTGCGCAGGCAGAGTTTCTAGCCAGTGACTAAGTGGGCTTTGGGCAATAGCAGCGTAAAATTGGTTAAACCATTGAGACATAAATTACTTACTCTCTTTATTTAATTGCGATCATTGAGCAAAAATTAAAACATTGGTACCACGCCTGAGTTTGGCTAAAGCCAATGTCTTTTAAGCGGGTAAAGTGCGTGCTTAGCGTATCTGGGCGCATTACGTTTTCAATAGCGGTGCGCTTTTGACTTATTTCAAGCTCCGAATACCCATTATGGCGTTTAAAGTCGTGGTGTAGGTCAATTAGTAAATTATCGCACAGCTCGTTTTCGGCTTTTATTTTTTCGCTCAGCAGCAATACACCGCCGGGTTTTAAGTTGGCGTATATTTTTTCAAGGACTGCTTGGCGCTGTGCATGCGGAATAAACTGCAGCGTAAAGTTCATTGCCACCACTGAAGCATTTTGAATTTCAAGCTCGTTAATGTCTCCTAAAGTAACGGTAACCGGTACTTCTGACTTAAAGCCTTGTAAATGTACCTTACAACGCTCAACCATAGCTTGTGAGTTATCGACTGCAATAATATGGCAGTTATCGGTGCGAATATTACGGCGCATACTTAATGTAACCGCGCCCAGCGAGCAGCCTAAATCGTAAAGGTTAGAGTTACTTTGCGCATACTCACCGGCAAGTTTACCCATAGTACTTACTATAGTGGCGTAACCCGGCACAGAGCGCTGGATCATATCAGGAAAAACTTCGACTACGTTTTGATCAAAACTAAAGTCTTTAACTTGTTGCTCAGAGGCATAAATACTGTCTTTAATGGTCACGAAGCCAGTCTCTTTGAAAATAATGGCGCTATTTTAACATTTTATGCTGGATAGTCAGTGATAAATTAAGTAGCTTGGCTAGAATAATGAAAAATAAGTATAAATGAGACTATTAAATGAGCAAAAGTAAAGTTATTAGCACCGATGATATATTGGCAACCCTTTGTCACTCGGTTACAGGGGTACTCACATCGGCCAGTGGCAATAGTGTTAGTTACTCCGCTATGGTGCAAAAAATTACTCGTACTTGTATGCGCCCAGATATTGGCTGTTTTGTGTTATTTGATGGTGGCTTTACAGGCCTAGTAATTACTAATTTCACATCGCAAGCGGCAATGGAAATTTATGGCGATTACATGCGTAACATGGGTATGCCCGAGGAAGAAATAGCACATAGTCATTTGTCTGACGATGTATCAAATGTGTTAGGCGAGCTAATGAACCAAATAGTTGGTGACTTTACCTCTAAAGTACGCGAGCAATTACATACCTCTATTACCCAAAATCAGCCAAAAATGATGGCAATTAATAAACAGGTACAAATTTCGGTAGATACCACAATGGATCGCCCACAAGCGCGCCGCGTAACGTTTACCACCAGTAAGCAAAATATATTTTATTTAGAGCTGGCAATGGATAAAACTGAGTTTATTAAATTACACGACTTTGACATTGTCGAAGCAATAGATCCCGACGACATCATCGAAAACGAAGCAAAACAAAAAGCAGAAAAAGCCAAGGCTAAAGCTGAAAAAGAAGCAGAAGATAGTGATGATGACGACTTTATGGCAGAGCTAGGGCTGTAAGAATAAGTTAAAATAATTATGTGGTTAAGGTCATAAAATCAGCCAAGCGCAGTGTGACCTTTATTAATAACTGTTGGGTTACATGCAAACCCAACAATTATTTAAATACAATAGCGCTATTTAGCGAATAATCATCTGTTCGCGCTCAGGACCAACAGACACCATAGTTATTGGTACGCCCATTAACGCTTCAATGCGCTCAACGTATTGTTGCGCTGCAATTGGTAGACTGTCGAAGGTACGACAACCGGTAATGTCTTCATCCCAAGGTTGCATATTTTCATATACAGGGCTTAATGCAGCTGTTTGTGGCCAAATTGGGTTTTCGCTATGATCGCCGTCATAGGCAACACAGATTTTTAAATCTTTCATACCCGATAAACAATCAATTTTGGTTAAAGCAATTTCGGTTGCAGCTTGTAGCTCAACACCATTGCGCGTGGCAACTGCATCAAAGTAGCCCATGTCCCGTGGGCGGCCAGTTACTGCGCCATATTCGTTAGCGCTTTCACGAAAATTGTCTTGCTCTTCCATCGCTGTAACTAAAGTACCCGTACCTACTGATGAGCTAAACGACTTTGCTACCGCAACAACACGTTCAGGACGAAGCGCTGGTAAACCGCTGCCTATGCCTGCATAAGCAGCCGTTACGTTTGAAGAGGTAGTGTAAGGGTATTCGCCATAGACTAAATCGCGACCTGCACCTAACTGAGCTTCAAATAATAAATTAGCATTTTGTTTTTGTAGTGCTTTTAACGGCTCTGTTACATTACAAATAAATGCACGCCAAGGCGCGGTAACATCGAGTAACCACTGCGTCATTTCTTCAGCTGTTTGCGAAAAATCACAACTTGGATATAAGGCTTTTAGCTGTGGCATTTTCCAATCAAGCATAAATTGAATACGCTCTAGTAAAACGTCAGGCTGATTTAACCAACCCACTAAAATGCCTTTTTTCATTACTCGGTCGCCATACGCTGGCGAAATACCTTGGCGAGTCGAGCCGTAAGCAGCGTCGCCTAAACGTAATTCTTCAAGGGTGTCTTCAAGGGCATGTAAAGGCAGACATAAAGTGGCACGATCAGAAATACACAGCTTTACATTAACGCCAGCGGCTTTAACTTCGGCTATTTCTTCACTTAAGGCGCTAGGGCTTATTACCATGCCTGGGCCAAGTACTGCTATGCAATCAGGATTAAAAATACCGCTAGGTAATTGGTGTAGTTTAAAGGTGCCAAAATCATTCACAACGGTATGACCGGCGTTATTACCACCTTGAAAGCGAATGCTTGCTGATGCGTTCTCAGCTAAAAAATCTACGATGCGGCCTTTGCCTTCATCACCCCAGTTTGCACCTACAACAACAATTGACGGCATAATTTAATCTCCAAATTGAACAAGCTGATATGATATGCGGGCTGTTAAAATAAGAGAAATTAATTATAATTATGATATCAATAAGGATTCCATATGGCGTGTGCAATATTAAGGAAGTGAGATGTTAGATATTCATTGGTTAAAAACCTTTGTTACATTAGCAGAGCTAAAGCACTTTGGTAAAACGGCAAGTGCACTGCACATGACGCAACCTAATGTGAGCTTGCATATTAAGCAGTTAGAAAAAATGACGCGGGTAAAGTTAATCGAGCGTAACCCCTTTTGTTTAACCCAAGCGGGTTTGCGTTTATTACAGTCGGGGCAAAAAACCTTATGGGAATTGAAGGTATGTCAGTCTGATCTAAATGCAATAAATAACTTAAGCCAAGGCACACTCACCATTGCAGCCAGTGATATTATTTCTCGCTTGTTACTCATAGAGCCTTTTCAGCTGTTTAAAACCCAGTTCCCGGGGATTGATTTTACCTTGCTTAATACCACCTCGTCACAGGCATCGGCGCTGGTTAAAAGTGCAGAAGCCGATTTAGGCTTTGTAATTGCTCAAAAAGAAAGTGAGCCACTGCATTTTAGTGAACTCCAACAGATAAAGTGGTGTGCGCTGGGAAATAATTTAGCGTTATGGCAGCAAGCAAAAAACGATGAAAGTATGGTACTCACTGAGCCGCCAACATTAATTTTATTAGGCCACGATACCCGCACCCGAGAGTTATTAGATAATGCGCTACCGTCTTTAAATTTACCGAGTTATCGGGTTATGGAAGTGGGTAGTGTTGATGCACAAATTGATTGGGCAGAAGCTGGTTTTGGCGTGGCAATTGTTCCTGAGTTTTCGCTGCGCTCTAAAGCTAATTTAACCAATACAGTAACAGCTTTACCGCAATTCCCAACCACCAGTTTAGGTTATATAGTGCGGCAAAATCAGGTGCTATCTAAGGCAATAAAACAGTTACTACACTGGGTAAATGAAGAAATTTCGCGCACCCATTTAAAACAACCAAAATAGTCATCACTTAATATTACTACCGATTATTATATTGTTAATAAGCTAAGGGGTTTTATGCTATTTATGTGTTGTTCAGGTAATTACTTTAAGATAAAACGCTTATGTTTTTAAGCGCTTTAGCATGCACACTTGTACGGACCCAAAATTAGATGGACTATTTTAAAAGTTTAATAACAAAATTTATAATCGCAATGCAACAGCGGCCGGGATTATTAGCGGTAATAGCATTTTGCTCTGGTGTGGCAAGTTATGTGTTAGTTGAGCGAAAAGAATCGTTTTCGCAATTTATTGCCATATTTTTGCTAGTGAGCTGGGTATGGTTAATTATTGATAACTGGTTGCGCGATAAAGTAGAGCAAAGATTTGGTGTCGCGGTATCGCCCAACTTTATGCGCTTTGCTTTACAAATGGTGCAACAAGAAAGCCTGTTTTTTGCTTTGCCATTTTTTTTAGCGGTAACGCAGTGGGATCACCCGCAAGCTATTTTTACCGCGCTAATGATAATGTGTGCAGTCATATCGGTAATTGATCCTTTGTATTATAAAAAGTTAGCAAAAAATCGCATGTTATTTGCGGTGTTTCATAACTTTGCATTGTTTGTCGTTATATTGGTTACTTTGCCTATTTTATTTAATGTAACCACTAGCCAAAGCTTAGCAATTGCTTTGGTTACTGCTGTTATTTTTACCCTCCCCAGTTTAGGCAACTTAATGCCTAATACCCGCTGGTGGCGATTTCCTTTATTGGTAGTGATTTTGTGTATATTAAGTGCTGGCTTATGGCAACTACGTAGCTGGGTGCCGCCAGCGGCTTTGCGCTTAACCGATATTACTTTATCGCACGAGGTTGATTTAGAGCAACGCCAACCTATTGGTAATATTAAGCAATTAGACTCTTATTCACTACATCATCAGGGGTTATATACGTGGACTGCTGTTAAAGCGCCCAGAGGATTAAATGAAAAGATATTTCATGTGTGGCTATACAACAATAAAGAAGTAGATCGGATCACACTAAATATAAGTGGTGGGCGAGAGCAAGGTTATAGAGCGTGGACCCATAAAGTAAATTTCCCAACTGATTCTGTCGGTAAATGGCAGGTGCAAGTAGTAACAGAATCGGGGCAACTTATAGGTTTAACTAAATTTACAGTTTTGCCTTAGCTAATGTGCATTTACTAGCGCGTTTACGGCAATTTAATTAGCTCATTTTAAGTAAGGATTATTGCCTTGCTCTACAGCCACGCAAAAAATGCGTAAATCAAGCTCTAGCTGGTGGTAACTTGGCTCCATGTGACAACAAAGTTTATAAAAACTTTTGTTATGGTCTTTTTCTTTAAAATGAGCGAGCTCGTGTACCACTAAGGCTTTTAATAACGGCTCGGGAGCGCGCAGTAAATCACTGTTGATGGCCAAATCGTGCTTGCGAGTTTTACCTTGCATACGATAGGTGTGCGTGCCAAGTGCATTAGTGACCATGTCGCCTTGCTTTTTAAATGCGGCGCGACCAAACGGCGGGGCATTTTTTAAATACTGTTTTTTAAGCTCTGTGGCGTAGCTAAAAAGTGCTTTGTCGCTGGTAATATTATGTGCCTGCGGATACTTTTTAAGTAAGTAGTTACTTACTTTATCATTACTGATTAGATTTAATACTTGCTCAACAATGTTTGCAGGGTAGCCGGTAAAATAACGTGCATATTCACTCATGTTGCTCTCTAAGTTCTAACATTTTATTTGTTGTAAGTGGTTATTTAAAACAGTGCTTGCTGGTGGGCTTCTGCCTCGCCGCTAAATGGATTTAGTACCTTGTGGTTATAACCTAGGTCCTTACAAAACTGCCTTGCTAATAACGGTGCTTCTCGGTTGTCTGCGGTATGAAAAAATACATAGGGCGTTTTTCCTTCATCAAGCCACTGTTTTACTTTACTAAGCCAAGGCTTATAAAAGGTTTTATATTCACTTTGTAAATTAGCAATAACAAAACGTGCCATGGGTTGCTCACTTGTAGCAATAGCATGCACGGGCAGATGCGGCTTTTTTTGTTGTGCATCAATCAGCGCTTCTGTATTCGCTTTAACTGCAAATAGGGCGCGGGTATCCATGGCTATACGGTTTATGTTATTTGCCATTAATAATTGATTAAGCGCTATTTCGGCTTCACCCTTTTGAAAAAATGCCGGATGGCGAACTTCTACCCCGAAGTTTAGCTCTTTGGGTAATAGGCTAATAAATTGCGCTAACTTGGGTAAATCATTAGGGCCAAAAGCACTTGGCAGCTGCAGCATAATTTGCCCAGTTTTCTCTAAAATTGGTGCAAATAAGTTAAGCCAAGCGGTTAGCTCGTTGTGTACATTAGTCAGCTTTAGCTCATGGCTAAAGCGCCGATGAAACTTAAAGGTAAATTTAAAATCGTCGGGTACACTGTTTGCCCAGCGTAAAAGAGTACTTGGGGATGGATCGGCGTAAAAGCTGGTATTTCCCTCTACAGAGTTAAAATGTTGCGCGTATTGGCTTAGCATATCGGTATTTTTACATTGGCTCGAAAATAAATTGCCTTTCCACGCATTGCTTGACCACTGTGGGCACCCAATATATAGCATACAAACTAACGCCTAATTATAAAGTAGCTATAGTGTATCAAATAATAAAATATGCTGCTTTAAATCCGATGCAAAAAACGACACCCGCCCTAGTATCTTCATATCACTTGCGTATAATACAGGGCTTAATTTGATTATTTTGAATTGCAAGCGGTGTTATTTTTATATTCGTATTTATAAAAAAGATTTACCCTACTTAAAACGAATGTTTTTTGACCGTTGCACGCCTTTTATCTGACAGGAAAACTATGCGCTCTATATACTGCGGACAGCTAAATAAAACTCACGTAGATCAAGAAGTTGAACTATGTGGCTGGATCAACAAACGACGTGACCTTGGTGGACTTATCTTTGTCGATTTACGCGATAGAGAAGGTTTAGTACAAGTTGTATTCGATTCTGACATTGAAGAGTTGATGAGTTCAGCTAACACGCTTCGCCAAGAATTTTGTGTGCAGTTAAAAGGTATTGTACGTGCACGCCCAGATAGCCAAGTAAATAAAGACATGCCTACAGGCGAAATCGAAATATTAGGCACTGAGCTTAATATTATTAACCGCTCAGAGCCATTACCACTTGATTTTAACCAAGTGAACTCTGAAGAGCGTCGTTTAAAATACCGCTACCTAGACCTACGTCGCTTAGAAATGAGCGACCGCATTAAGTTACGCGCTAAAGCAAGCAGCTTTGTGCGTCGTTTTTTAGATGAAAACGGCTTTTTAGACATAGAAACACCCGTACTTACCAAAGCAACGCCAGAGGGCGCGCGCGATTACTTAGTACCGAGTCGTGTTCACAAAGGTAGTTTTTACGCATTACCGCAGTCGCCGCAGTTATTTAAGCAATTGTTGATGATGTCGGGTTTTGACCGTTACTACCAAATTGTAAAATGTTTCCGTGATGAAGATTTACGTGCTGATCGCCAACCTGAGTTTACTCAAATAGATATTGAAACCTCGTTCATGAGCTCTGATCAAGTACGTGGTATGACTGAAAAAATGATCCGCGAAATGTGGCAAACATTGCTAAATGTAGATTTAGGCGATTTTCCAATTATGCCTTACAGCGAAGCAATGAGCTTATACGGTTCAGATAAGCCTGATTTACGTAATCCAATGAAGCTTGTTGATATTGCCGATTTAGTTAAAGACGTAGAGTTTAATGTTTTCTCAGGCCCTGCAAATGACGAAAAAGGCCGTGTTGCGGTATTAACTGTACCAGGTGGTGCTAAGCTTTCGCGTAAACAACTTGACGATTACACTAAGTTTATTGGTATTTACGGCGCTAAAGGCATGGCGTGGATGAAAGTAAACGATCACACTGCTGGCGCAGAAGGCGTGCAGTCACCAGTAGCTAAATTTTTAACTGCAGATGTAATTACTCAGTTACTTGAGCGTACTAATGCACAGTCGGGCGATATTATTTTATTTGGTGCCGATAAGCGAAACACAGTAAATGAAGCAATGGGCGCACTGCGCGTTAAAATTGGTATTGATTTAGAAATCACTAACCTTGATAGCTGGGCACCACTTTGGGTTGTAGATTTCCCAATGTTTGAAGAAGATGACGAAGGTACGCTGCACGCTGTACATCATCCATTTACTGCGCCAAAAGACATGAGCGCAAGTGAACTTGAAGCAAACCCTGCGGCTGCTATTTCAGATGCGTACGATATGGTATTAAACGGCTACGAAGTAGGTGGCGGTTCGGTACGTATTCATAATGCTGATATGCAAGAAGCTGCGTTTAGAATTTTAGGTATTAATGAGCAAGAGCAACAAGACAAGTTTGGCTTTTTGCTTGACGCACTTAAATACGGTACGCCACCACATGCTGGTTTAGCTTTTGGCCTTGACCGTTTAGCTATGTTGCTTTGTGGTACTGATAACATTCGTGACGTTATTGCGTTCCCTAAAACTACGCAGGCGTCGTGTTTATTAACTAATGCGCCAAGTAAGCCTAATGCTGATTCGTTAGCAGAACTTGCAATTAGCGTAGTAGAAAAAGCGGTACTAAGCGCAGAGTAAATTATTTTTACAGTGTTTTGTAAATATGCGTTAGATAATTAAAAATTAAACCCTTAAGTGTAGGCTTAAGGGTTTTTTTATGGTTAAATTTAGTACTGCAATAATCATACAGATGAAAAGGAATTCTTATGTCAGTTAACATCACTCTTTTTGGCGAGTTTATCGCTTTTTTTATACTTTTATTAGTGCCTATTTTTGCTTTTATTAGTTATAAATTAGGTAAACGAAAAGTACTAATCCAGGTGTCATTGCTTTTGTTGGTGGCTGTTTATCGCTAATTTTACCTCTGGGTTTAATATTTATAGCGATACTCGCACTGAAAAAAGATCTCCCTAAAAAAGCTCAATTTGCGCGTTAAGGTAATATTCAAACCGTGTCTATAGAAAATAATAATCACTATTTTGATCAACAATTTACAGCATTAGCACTGACAGAGCAGGTTTTTGAGAATATAGAGTTTGAAGACTGTACTTTTACAGATTGCGACTTTTCAAATGGCCAATTTAAACACTGCCGTTTTATAGAATGCAGTTTTAAAAAATGCAATTTAGCATCACTAAAATGGGGTTATAGCTCACTCGAAAATGTTGACTTTAGTCATTGTAAATTAAACAGTATACAGTGGAGTGATATAAACTGGCCGCAGCTTAGTGTTAATGCTGCTGTGAGTTTTAGTCACTGTGAGCTTAGCCACAGTTCCTTTTTTGAACTAACTCTAAAAGCACTTAAACTAACAGATTGCTTTGCAAAAAATGTAGACTTTAGGCACGCAAATTTAGCTAAGAGTAAATTTAGCGGTACTGATTTTCGTGATAGCGAATTTTTTCAAACTAATTTAAGCCAGTGCGACTTTGTTGGTGCCACGCAATTTAATATCGATTTAAATAGCAACCAAATAACCAAGGCTAAATTTGAGCGTTTTGAAGCGTTGAATTTACTCAGCGGATTAGGTGTGGAGCTGGTGGATTAGCCGTTATTACACGGCTAATTAAGCTTTTTTAACAGCTAGGGCCATTTTTATTACGTGCACTTGCAAGCACTCTGGCTATTTCAAGCAACGCTGGCGAAATATCGGTTGCGCCATCTTTAATTAGCTTAGTTACATCACCCGATGAATATAAGCTATCGCGAGACGATTTAATGCCTAAACCACGTACATAGTCTTTGGTTTTACCCGTGCTGCCGGTTTCAATAAACTTAAAAATAATGCGTTCGTTATCACTTTTAGGTTCAGCTTTTAATACTTCAATTTCGTCTTTATAGGCTTCGATTCGGCTTTGTAAAATTTCAATTCGTTCTGCAATGGTATTATATGATTTCATGGATGGATTCTTTTGCTAAAAATATTGGAACAATGACGGTTATTATCGCACACATTTAAAATAATTAATTATTTAGCTTAACAAGATGAAAAAATAGCGCAGCTTTAACTGCGCTATTTTATATACAGAATTAAAATTATTATACGTTACTCTACCAATTCACTTATCACCAGCGGGTTATTGTGCAGGGTTTTATGCACTGGGCATTTATTGGCTATTTCGAGTAAGCGCGCGCGTTGCTCTGGGGTTAAGTCGCCCGTTAAGGTGATTTTACGCGTAATAGCTTCAACACCTTGGGTTTGCTCTGCGTCACCGTCTTGTTTTTTATAATCGCGAGTGTGCTCAAGCTCAACTTTGACATGCTCCAACGGTAATTTTTTATGGCTCGCATACATGCGCAGTGTCATAGAGGTACATGCGCCAAGCCCCGCGAGTAAATGCTCATACGGATCTGGGCCTAAGTTATGGCCACCTGCTTTTAGTGGCTCATCGGCAAGCCAAGTATGCTCTTTGGTGCTTACGTGCTGAGTAAATACATGGTCTTTTTCTTCTACTAATACGCTGCCATTATTTAATTTAGCCGTATATTTAGTTTTATCGTAATTTACATAACGATTGGCCCAGGTGGCAATAATATCTGCTGCGTAGTCGGCATCGTTTTTATTAGTAAGTAAGTGATCGGCGTTATCTAGGCTAATAAAGCTTTTAGGGTGCTTAGCTGATGCGTAAATTTTTTCGGCTTCGCTAATATTTACAGTCGCGTCAATAGGGGAGTGCATTACTAATAATGCGCGCTTAAGTTTACTTATGTGGCTTTTATCGTACTTAGCTATATCGTCTATAAATTGTTTTTTAATAGTGAACTCGCGGCCCGCTAAATTTACTTTAGCTTCGCCAGCTGCGTTAATTTCATCTAGGTGGGCTTTAAAGTTGTGTGCTACGTGTTGTGCATCTGACGGCGCACCTATGGTAGTAATTGCCGATACTTCTGGTATGTGCTCTGCAGCGGCCAGCACTGCTGCTCCACCTAAGCTGTGGCCTATAAGTAGCTGCGGCGCACCAAAATGTTCACGCAGGTGATTAGCGGCCGCTACTAAGTCTTGAATATTAGATGAGAAATTACTATTGGCAAAGTCGCCATCGCTATTACCTAAGCCGGTAAAATCAAATCGTAATACTGCAATCCCTTGTTGTGTGAGTGCACGGCTGATACGTGTTGCCGCCGCTATATCTTTGCCACAGGTAAAACAGTGTGCGAATAGGGCGTAAAATTTAATTTCACCAGAGGGCAGTTCAAGTTGTCCTGCCAATTTTAAATCACCACTTTTAAAAGATACTTTTTGTCGCATGAGAAGCCTTAATACTTAAATTTAAGTACAAAATAATAAACATTACTATCATAGTTCAGAGATAGGTGCGAAGTGATGTTATTTCAATCTTTATTTATAATTTGATTAAGATCAACTCGATTGCTCACCTAGCCAAGGTGCGGACATATGTCCTTATGATTTTAGGGCTGTTTGTCTATCCTCACGGTGGTAATAATACAGGCTTTGCTGCTTAAATAGAGTAATCTACCTCTATAATGTAAATGATCTCTCACAACCTATTCACTGGAATGTACAATGCAATTACCTACTGTTGATTATAAAGCGGACAATGCGGCTGCTCAATTTGTTGAATCATTAAGAAATACCGGCTTTGGGGTATTAAAAAACCATCCAATTCCGCAATCTTTAGTTGAGTCTATTTATAAAAATTGGCAAGACTTTTTTAACTCAGAGCAAAAGCAGGACTTTTTATTTTCTAAAGACACCCAAGATGGCTATTTTCCGCCTTCGGTATCTGAAGTGGCAAAAGGTTGTAAAGTTAAAGACATTAAAGAGTATTTCCATGTTTATCCTAAAGGCCGTGTACCTGCCCAGTTAGAAGCAGACATACGTGAGTACTATCGTTTAGCTAATGAGTTTGCAGCAACGCTTTTAAGTTGGGTACAAGCAGAAGCACCAGCAGATGTGCGTGCTAAATTTTCGATTGACTTAAAAGATATGATTGCTAATTCTGAGCAAACATTACTGCGTATTTTACATTACCCACCAATGACCGGCGATGAAGAGCCTGGTGCTATTCGTGCAGCTGCGCATGGCGATATTAACTTGCTAACTGTATTACCTGCTTCTAATGAACCGGGTTTACAAGTTAAAAATACCGAAGGCGGTTGGTTAGATGTTCCTTCTGATTTTGGTTGCTTGATCATTAATATTGGTGACATGCTACAAGAAGCGTCGGGTGGTTATTTCCCTTCAACAATTCATCGGGTAATTAACCCAACAGGTAAAGCGTCTAGTAAGTCGCGTATTTCATTACCACTATTTTTACACCCTCGCCCAGATGTGGTGTTATCAGAGCGCTATACTGCTGATAGTTACTTGCAAGAGCGTTTACGTGAGCTTGGCGTTAAGTAACTAGTAAATATCGCGATATAAAAAAACGGCTTTTTAGCCGTTTTTTGCGTTTTATAACTGCGGGTAGCGCTGCTGCATAATGTTGAGTGACCTTGTAATAATCTGCGCGAGTATCGTTAAATCCACTTTAGCTAGGTTTGTAATATATAAACAGCTTTTACCTAAACTGTGCTTTCCTAACAGGTTAAGTAGGGTTTTAATCGTCTCATCTTCAAAGCCGGGCATTATATAAATACACAGCTTGGTTTTACGCGGGGAAAAGCCAGTGAGTGGCCATTTTTCACTGCTGCCAGAGTTATGTTTATAGGTGTAGTGGCCAAAGCCAATAATATTCTTACCCCATACAACGGCTTGCTCATTAGTGACTTTTGTAAATAGGGCGAGTAATGTTTTCGCCTCATCTTCCCGCTTAGCCTCTACATTATGTAAACACTCAACTAAAGTTATTTGGTTTGCTTGGGTTTTTAAGCTCATAAGTAACTCTTTAATTTATTTTTAGCGGTAGTTAATAGTAGCAAAAAATGAGTACTAAAAGTTGGATGTGAATATTTTTATGCAATATTGCAGGTTATAGGTATAATGCGCGCAACTGGCTAGTTTAGCCTTATTTAAAAGAGAGTTTATATGAGTTTTGAAGGTTTAGGTTTATCACAGTCTTTAGTTAATGCGGTTTTAGAGAAGGGCTATGAAACGCCAACGCCAATTCAGGCTCAAGCAATTCCGGCGATTATTGAGCGTCGTGATGTGATGGCAGCAGCGCAAACAGGAACAGGTAAAACAGCGGGTTTTACACTGCCACTTATTGAGCGTTTGTCTAGCGGTCCTAAAGCTAAAAGTAACCATGTGCGTGCACTTATTTTAACGCCAACACGTGAGCTTGCTTTGCAAGTTAGTGAAAATGTTGAAGAGTACGCAAAGCATTCAAATGTAAGCTCGTTTGTAGTTTACGGTGGCGTTAAAATTAACCCACAAATGCAGCGTTTGCGCAAAGGGGTTGATATTTTAGTGGCAACTCCGGGGCGCCTAATCGATTTACATAATCAAAATGCGGTTAAGTTTGATAGTGTTGAAGTATTAGTTCTTGACGAAGCTGATCGCATGCTCGACATGGGCTTTATTCATGATATTAAACGCCTGATTGCAAAAATGCCTGCAAAACGTCAAAACTTAATGTTTTCGGCAACGTTTTCTGACGAAATTCGTGCACTGGCAAAAGGGTTGATAAACGATCCGGTTGAAATTTCTGTTGCTGCAAAAAACACCACAGCTAAAAGCGTTACTCAGTGTGTTTACGCGGTAGATAAACCACGTAAAACAGCGTTATTAAGCCACCTAATTCGTACTAACGATTGGCAGCAAGTATTAGTATTTAGCCGTACTAAGCACGGTGCAAACCGCTTAGTTAAACAACTAGAGCGCGATGATATTGTTGGCGCAGCTATTCATGGCAATAAATCGCAAGGCGCACGTGTTAAAGCCCTTGATGGCTTTAAAAGCGGTGAAGTACGTGTGTTAGTTGCAACCGATATTGTTGCCCGTGGTTTAGATATTGTGGAGCTTCCACACGTTGTTAACTACGACTTACCAAACGTATACGAAGATTACGTGCATCGAATTGGCCGTACTGGCCGCGCCGGTGCATCGGGCCATGCAATTTCGTTTGTAACCACGGAAGATGCAGTGGATTTATACGGCATTGAACGCTTTATTGGTGAGCTTATTCCTCGTGCTACCGAAGAAGGTTTTGAGCCGGTTAACCCAGTACCAGAGCGCGACTTAGATGCGCGTCCAATCGCTCCTAAAAAAGCTAAAAAGACCAATCAGCCATTTAATAAGCCTAAATCTGACAGCAGCAAGCCAAATAATAAAAAGCCTAATAATGGCGGAAACGGTACGGGTGCACGCAGAGGCGGTTCTAAAAAGCCAGTAGCTAAAACGGATGATAAAGCGCAAAGCCCATGGGTAAAACGCGAATCTGTTGGTGGTAATACTCAGCGCCGTCGTCGTCCAAGTAACAACGATTAATAATACTTTTAAACGCTGATACAAAAAACGCGCTTACTTGCTTTACAAGTAGCGCGTTTTTTAATGGGGATTTTTTAGTGTGTATGCTTTGCTATTATTACAGGCTAGCTGATTAAGTAATTAATTCCTAATCCTACAAATAAGGTAACACTTACGCTAAGTAGTGTGCCTAGCATTACATATTCGGTGAGCTTTTTATCTTTACTGGCACTTAAATCGCCAAATCTAAATACAGATTTAGCGGCAATTAAAAACCCAAGCCCTGCAAACTGATCTAATAAGATAAACGTCAGCATCAGTACTCTTTCAAGCATGCCAATACTTTGTCCAGCTAAGGGCAGGCTACCATCACTTGAAAAGTGGTTGGTTATACGCTCTAACATCATTCTTATAAATACGGCACTGGGATTTAAAATAATGAGGTAACCAGCTATAACCCACAGCGCTTTTGAGTTGGTTAATAGCGCCATTACACTGTTAGTAAGCTGCAGATTGTCAGTTAGCCAAATACTTATCGCAATAATAATGATGATATGTGCAATTTGGTCGAATAAAAAAGGCACTACGCCTTTATTAGAGTACGATTTTGCAATATCAATAAAGTAGTGGCTAATCACGATAATACTGATGGCAAGAAATACGCTACTCAGTTGTTGCCAGCCAAAGGTATACTCCCAAAGCGTAATAATTAGTGCGCTAGTCACGCCGTGAACTAATACATGGTAGTAAAGTTTTTTTGCTTTAAAGTGACGGGTGTTTCTGTCGTTTACCCAGCTCATGGGTTGCCAGTAAAAATCGGCGAGTAGGTGGCCAATAATGAGGGCAACGAGTAAGAGTGAAAATGCCATTATTTACTTCCTGCGATTATTTTTTGGATACATTGTTGAGTGTATTTAATAAAACGCTCAATTAGTTGGTAATGCGCTAAATTAAGCAGTTTAGTAACATTCTCCCGGCTTGTTTTTAGCTCTTTAGCTACAGCGGCATGGCTGTTGTCGGCTTTAGTTAAGTACACATACAAGGCATTGGCCTGCTTTAGCGTAATTTTAGTGAGTAACACATCTACAAAGGCTAGATTAAGGCTTAAGCTCTCATCGAGTTGTTGCTCTGCAATATTTATAATAAAGCGTTGATTGGCTATTTTATCTAGCCCTTGCCCAGAGAGAGTAAAGGCAGAGCCGGTTGCGGTTTTTATATCGCTGCGCGGATTATCTATTTTCCCTAAAGCCATACTTTGGCGTAGTTCATACCCCGATGCTTTTAAGTGTAAATACACTAAAATAGCGGTTTTAAATAATTGCTCTGGGTTGTTTAACTGTAATTGAAAGGCATCGCCTCGGTATATATTCCAATGAGTGTGCTGTGTGGTAATACTTCTTAGGCTTTGCTCTAGCTGATAAAGCATGGCATCGTACTGCTGCTGAGGAATAGTTTGTGATTTAATAATGTCGCCGCTGATCACACCAATCATATGAGCCTCGAAATAGTTACTTTTTAAAATGTAACCTAAATTGGTTACATGGAGTTAAGTAACCAATTTAGGTTACTTAAATAAAAAATGCAAGGTACACTTATTTTAATAGCACCACGCCATTACTATAAATCCTGATTAGGAAATTAAATGACTAAACAACACGAGCTGCAAAATACCAAACCCCGTGTAGGTATTTTTGTCGATGTACAAAATATTTATTACACTTGCCGTGAAAGTTACGGAAAAAACTTTGATTACAACGCATTTTGGCGAGTTATGGCGCAGCAATATAATATTGAATGTGCGTTTGCTTATGCAATTTACCGAGGGGATGAAAAACAAAGCCAGTTTCAAAATATTTTGCGTGCAATTGGTTTTGAGGTAAAACTTAAGCCATTTATTCAACGCCGCGATGGCAGTGCCAAAGGCGACTGGGATGTGGGTATAACCATTGATATGCTTGAGCATGGTAAAAATCTTGATAAAGTTATTTTACTCTCTGGTGATGGCGACTTTGCTTTATTGTTGGGGCATTTAAAAAGCCAATATAATGTTCCGTGTGATGTATATGGCGCTGATAGGTTAACCGCAGAGGCATTAAAACAAAGTGCTGAGCAATTTCATTTAATCGACAATACATTTTTGCTTTAAATCAAGGTTTACTAAATAGCCAAAAAATAACACTCACATAGGCTATTAGCCCCTGCAACATGAGACTTTTTAATACTGCAGTGTTATATAGCAATTAAGCCTATTTTAGGCTTTTTTTATCGCGCTAATAAATTGGGTTTACTAAAGGGTTATGGTAATTTTAAAACATAACGTGTACCTAAGGATTTAAATGCTTCATTACAGCAACATGCCACTAGACAGAGGCTCAAATTTTCGTAACGACCCAGCATGGCTTAAAGCGCATATGTCGGCGCAAAGTAAGTGGGTTTTAGTTAAAAATAATCAAACCTTATTTATTAAAGATACCCCAAAAGTTAGTTATTTATCGTATCAACAGGTTGCCCATTTAGATTTAACGAATGCTATTTTTGTTGGCTTAAACAATGCAAAAGATGGGGTGTTTGCTCTTGATGTATCTAAGCTAGATACGAGCATACTTGATCCTTTAATTGACGGCGCACAGTTTGTTGACATACGCCAATACGGCCCTCAAGTAACCATTAAATACGCTTCAATAGCGGCACTTGCACGCGGCTTATGTTATTGGCATGCAACCCATAGTTTTTGTGGACGTTGCGGCAGTAAAAATCATTTAGTAGAAGCCGGGCATTCGCGAGTATGCGAAAACGAAAACTGTAAACACCCTACTTTTCCGCGCACTGATCCTGCAGTAATTATGGTGGTTACTAAAGTGTTTGCCGATGGGGTAGAGCGCTGTTTACTAGGTCGTCAAGCTGCGTGGGCGAGCGGTATGTATTCGTCGTTAGCGGGCTTTGTTGATCCCGGTGAAACACTCGAGCAAGCAGTTGCTCGTGAGGTAAAAGAAGAGGCGGGTATTGAAGTAAATAATGTACGTTATGTTGCATCACAACCTTGGCCGTTTCCTTCATCAATAATGCTGGGCTTTTTTGCCGAAGCGGTTACAGAAGATATTAATGTTGATAAAAACGAACTTGACGATGCTAAGTGGTTTAGTCGTGAAGAGTTACGCCAGTTTGGTAATTGGCATGACGAAGGGGAGCATTTAAAGCTTCCCAGAACAGATTCTATTTCTCGCTATTTAATTGAGTACTGGCTAAATAATAAGGATTAAGCATGACGAGCAAAAGCAATAAAAATACCCAACTTGTTACATCAGGACGTAAAAAAGCCTATACCCACGGTGTAGTTAATCCGGTTGTGCAACGTGCATCAACCATAGTATTTGACTCAGTAGCAGAATTAAAAAAAGCCGCTAAAACATGTGGTGACAAAACCTTATTTTATGGCCGTAGAGGCACAACTACCCACTTTGCGCTGCAAGAGGCGATAACTGAGCTTGAGGGCGGCGAAGGGTGTGTACTTTATCCGTGTGGCGCAGCTGCAATTAGCCAAACTTTGCTGTCGTTTTTAAAAACCGGCGACCATATTTTAATGGTTGATAATGTATACGAACCTACTCGTGATTTTTGCGATAAAATTCTAGCCGGCCTGGGTATTAGCACTACGTATTACCCACCTACTATAGGTGCTGGAATTAAAGACTACATTAAAGCAAACACCAAGGTATTGTTTTTGGAATCGCCGGGCTCTATTACCATGGAAATTCAAGATGTACCGGCTATGGTAAAAGTAGCAAACGAGCACCACATAATGACCATGCTTGATAATACCTATGGCAACGGTTTGCATTATCGTCCGCTTGAGCACGGTGTTGATATTAGTATTCAAGCAGCTACTAAATATATAGTAGGCCATTCTGATGTAATGATGGGCGTGGCTGTTGCTAATAAAAAGTATTGGCTAACTTTGCGCGAAAACTCCTATTTACTCGGGCAATGCACTAGCGCAGACGATGCATATTTAGCACTTAGGGGCTTACGCACTATGGCTGTGCGTTTAAATCAACACGAAAAAGCAGCAATAGAAGTGGCTACATGGCTTGAGCAACATGAGCTTGTTGATCATATTCGCCACCCAGCATTTGCTACTTGCCCGGGGCATGAATTTTTTAAACGTGACTTTGATGGCAGTAATGGTTTGTTCTCAATAGTAATGAAAGCAGGGGATCAGGCTGCCATAGATGCGTTTTTAGATAGCCTACACTATTTTAAAATGGGTTTTTCGTGGGGCGGCTTTGAAAGCTTAGTAACCGCTAATTTAACCATGAAAGGACTGCGTTCGGATACAGGTTGGGATTTAGGGCCCGTTATTCGTTTGCATATAGGCCTTGAAGATGTAGACGATTTAATCAACGACTTAAGCCAAGCACTTGAGGTTTATAAGCAGCATTTATAATTTTTAATGTAATTTATGCTGTTACATTAAAATGTATTGTTACAAAGCTCACCATTAGTGAGCTTTTTTTTGCTGGTAATTCAAGGTATTTACACTTAGTGTGGATAAATATACTGAAAACAAAAAGTCATTAAGGATAGTCAATGGCAACACCATTACCGATAAACATAGGGCGACTAACGCAAATAGCAGGCTTTGAGCTCGTACGTATGTTTTTAACTAAACGTGGGCTCATTGCATTAGCTGCCTTTGCATTGGTGTGGCTAATAATACTGCGCTACCCGATAGGGCAAGCGGTAGGCATTGTAAGTGCGCCCGATTTTGAACAAATTGCCCGTGATATATCTGGCTCCATAGGTTTAAGTAAATTACTTGATTGGCCTGAGGCCGAATTTGCTATGTATTGGCTGATTGCTTTGTATAGCTTTCCGATATTTAGTGTGTTTATTTGCAGCGACCAAACAGTAGGCGATAGAGAGCGTGGCACACTTCGTTTTTTATCGCTGCGTTCAACACGTTTTGAAATACTCTTTGGCCGTTTTTTAGGGCAATTAGCGGTATTAGCATGCTTGGTAGGTATTACCCTGGTGGCTACGCTCGCTGTGCTGGGGTTTAGAGATCCTAGTTTACTTGCTGGTGGCTTTGCCCGCGCACTTTCTATATTTTTAATATTAGTGGTTACTCTGTGCCCATTTGTAGCTCTTATGACGTTGATAAATACCTTTGCTCGCTCATCGCGTTTATCTATAGTGTTGGCAATTTTATATTTTACGGCAGGCGGTATTGTTGTTGGTATTTTGCAGTGGCAAATACCCGCATTAGGTATGCTTGATTATTTATTTCCGGGTGTACAAATAGAGCTATTAGCTGGACAAAATTTACCATTACTAAGCGCGGTGGCTATTCCACTGATCCAAACAGCGGTATTACTAAGCGTTGCTCAGCGTGTTTTTGCAAGGAGCTCACTATGAGAGCATTAATTACAGGCAGCGGTTTGAGTAAATCGTATGGCGCAAAACTTGCGCTTAATAATGTGAACTTTGAAATAAATAAAGGTGCGCCAGTGGCGCTTGTTGGGCCAAATGGCGCGGGTAAAACCACCTTATTTAGTTTGTTATGCGGCTATATAGCGCCCAGTAAAGGCAGTCTTGAAATATTAGGGCATAAGCCTGGCAGCGCAGCTTTATTTAATAAAGTAAGTGCATTACCGCAAGACGCGCAGCTTGACCCTCGTTTTAATATAGACAAGCAACTTGCCTTTTATGCAAAACTACAGGGTATGGGCGCTAAGCAAAGCCAAACTGAGGCGCTACGTGTACTTGACTTGGTTGGTCTAAAAGAGATTGCAAAGCAGCGTGCAGGGGACTTATCACACGGTATGCGTAAACGTGTAACCATAGCACAGGCGCTTATTGGTGAGCCGCAAATAGTGATGCTTGATGAAGCCACTGCGGGGCTTGATCCTATTCATGCCAGAGAAGTACGCGAGCTGGTTTCTGATTTAAGTGAGCAGGCTACTTTTATTTTAAGCTCGCACGATTTAACCGAGCTGGAGCGACTTTGCTCGCAAGTATTGCATTTAGATAAAGGCGTTTTAAGCGAGCATCAAACCAAAGAAAACAAGTCAGATACACATTTTTATACCCTAATGCTTAATGAAAATTATCAAAATGTAGAGCAACAGTTGCAATCGATTGCAGGTATAAGCCGTGTATATATGAGCCAACATAAAGAGTTTGTAATTGAGTACCAGCCTACAGGTGAACCGCTTGATATTGCATTGCTTAACTTTTGCCATCAGCATAACTGGCAATATAGGCAGCTTGTGAACGGACACACCCTAGAGAATCAAATTTTTAAACAGGAGAAATTATAATGGGATTATTCAGTGGGTTAATGGGTAACGCTAGCGAAGTAGATGATGCCGACTTAGAAAAAGTATTATTAAATACCTTAATAGAAGGCGAACAGGTTGAAAAGGCTTATAAAGTAATACGCGATATGTTTATTTTTACTAACAAGCGATTGATCTTGATAGATAAACAAGGTGTTACTGGTTCTAAAATGGAGATGATCAGTATAGCTTATTCAAAAATAACAAAGTTTAGTAAAGAAAGCGCAGGGCATTTTGATCTAGATGCCGAGCTGAAAATATGGGTTGGCTCAGACTCTACACCTATTAGTAAAGACTTTAAGTCTGGCGATAATATTAATGATGTTTATCGTATTATTAGCCAATATGCACTGTAATACTTAGTTTAGTTAAAGTAGTTGTTAGCATGGTGTTGCAATTACTTTAATCTTACACATACCTACACTTCATTACAATTAACTTAATGAATACAAGTGCTTAGTTAAGTTTTCATTCAGTTTCACAGCGTTAGCATGTCCCTCGATCTCAGCTACCCAGCTAAGACATAAAAAAGTCATATAAATAGGGATTTATCATAATGAAAAAGTTAGCAGTTATTATCTCAAGTATTTTATTATCTAGCGCTGCAACCACTGCTATGGCAGCAGATAGCTATCAGTCAATTAGTAACCTAGGCTTTAAGCATGAAACTAGCAGCAATAACAACACAGTTGCAGTGGATTCTATTTACTATTTATCGCCTAAAAAAACCTTAGGCCCGTACGATCAGTTTGAATACATTAATAAACAAAGTAATGTATATGGCAGCTACGCTGACGATGACTCTAGTGACGTAACTTCAGTTGGTGGCGAATACTTTATTAACAACTTTGTAGTAGGCGCATCTTACAGTAACCTTGATACTGGTTCACACAATGAACTTTACAAATTGTCAGGTGGTTTCTTTTTTAACCCAAATTTACTAGCTAAAGTAACTTTAGTTGAAGATAAAGATGGCGATAACTATGCGTTATTTGATTTAGCTTACAACCACATGCTAAACAGCACTGACTACATTGGTGTAACAGTAACCGCTGATGACGACTTTGATTACCGTGCAGTAGCAGCTAAATACTTTATTGACTTGCAGCAAGGTAACTTCTTAACGTTTGAAGGTAAGTACGAGAGCATTGATGATAAAGAAAACCAATGGGTAGCAGAAACTAACTACTACTTCTCAAAAGCAACATCTGTATTTGCTAACTACAACAAGCAAGATGCTTACAGCTTTGGTGCTCAGCATTTCATTAATGAAAATGTAGGTATTAAAGTTGGTTACGGTAACAATGCTGATGATTCAGGCAACGATGCTTACTTTGCTAACATGCGTTTTCAGTTTTAATTAAGGCTTATAGTTAATTTACTTAAGAGTAAAAACAAACCCCGCTTAATACTAAGCGGGGTTTTTGTATTTTTAAAGTAAGTAATTGAGTTAAAAATAATAACTAAAGCTATGCAGAAAGTTAAAAGAGGTGATTTTTAAATAAACTAAGCATAACTTACGACTGAAGAATGATTGTATTTAACTTGAGAACGGTCATAATTAAACCACTATTTTCATTCAATGTATCAAGGAATATGCACATGACATTTTTTATTATATTGCTGGTCGTGGTGGTGGTTATATTTGCAGTTAAAAATATTCGCCTCAATTTAATCAGTCGACCTACCTTTAAAATGTTTAAAAAAGTATTACCGCCGTTATCACAAACCGAGCGCGAGGCAATGGAAGCTGGTGATGTTTGGTGGGATGGTGAGTTATTTAGTGGTAACCCAGACTGGCAAAAGCTGCACCGCTTTCCTAAGCCTGAGCTAAGTGATAAAGAAAACGCCTTTATGGATAATCAAGTAGAGACTTTATTGGCTATGCTTGACGATTATCAAATTGTGCAAAAAGATAAAGACTTACCAAAAGATGTTTGGGATTACTTAAAATCGGAAGGTTTTTTTGCATTAATAATTCCTGAAAAATTTGGTGGGCGTGAATTTTCTGCGATTGCAAACTCTACTATAGTGTCAAAAATTGCCACAAAAAGCTTAACAGCAGCTGTTACCGTAATGGTACCTAATAGCTTAGGCCCAGGTGAATTACTGCTACATTACGGTACTACAGAGCAACAAAACCGCTGGTTGCCTACGTTGGCGACTGGTGAAGATGTACCTTGTTTTGCACTAACAGGTCCAGAAGCCGGATCTGATGCAGGAAGCATTCCTGACTCAGGCGTGGTGTGTATGGGGGATCATAATGGCGAAGAGGTTTTAGGCCTGCGTTTAAATTGGTCAAAACGTTATATTACGCTTGCGCCTGTGGCAACGGTTTTAGGGCTTGCCTTTAAAATGTATGACCCTGATGGTTTATTAGGTGGAGAAAAAGAGCTGGGAATTACCTGTGCGCTTATCCCTACTGATCACCCTGGAGTTGAAACTGGCGAGCGCCATTACCCACTAAATATGGCGTTTATGAATGGCACAACGTACGGTGAAGATGTGTTTATTCCACTGGATTGGATTATAGGCGGGCAGCAAGGCGCTGGACGTGGTTGGCGCATGTTGGTTGAGTGTTTAAGTGCAGGGCGTGGCATTTCATTGCCAGCATTAAGTACAGCAACAGGGCATTTAGCCGCTAAAATGACCTCAGCTTACGCCATGGTGCGCCAACAGTTTGGTGTGTCTATTGGTCAATTTGAAGGTGTACAAGAGGCACTTGCACGTATTGGTGGTTTAACCTATGCGCTTGAGTCGTGTCGTTTAATGACGGCAGGTGCAATTGATTTAAAACTCAGCCCTTCAGTTGTTACCGCTATTGCTAAATACCATATGACTGAAATGGGTCGTACAGTAATGAACGATGCGATGGATATTCATTCAGGTAAAGGCATTCAGGTTGGTCCAAATAACTATTTAGCGCATGGCTATATGGGGATCCCGGTATCGATTACGGTAGAAGGCGCTAATATTTTAACGCGTAATTTAATGATATTTGGCCAAGGTGCCACACGTTGTCATCCGTTTGTATTAAAAGAAATGGAAGCGGCAGCGATGGAAGATGATGACGCTGCATTAGAGCAATTTGATGGTTTATTAATGGACCATATTATGTTTGCCGCGTGCAACGCCAGCATGGCACTTGTGCATGGTTTAACGCGTAGTTGTTTTGCTAAAGCACCGGTAAGTGGCGAAACAGCAGTTTACTATAAGCAACTGACAAGAATGAGCCGTGGCCTTGCCATATGTACAGATGTAGCCATGCTCATGTTAGGCGGAGAACTTAAACGTAAAGAAATGATATCGGCACGTTTAGGTGATGTATTAAGCCATTTGTACTTAGCGTCAACCGTACTAAAACGTTTTGAAGACGAAGGGCGTCAACAAGCCGACTTACCCTTTGTTAAATACGCAATAGAAACGTCATTGTATGAAATTGGCCAAGCATTTGATGGTTTCTTTAAAAATTTCTCAAACCCGGTGGTTAACTTTGTGCTCAAACGTATTGTATTCCCACTCGGTAATCATTATCACAAACCAAGTGATGCCATTGCACAAAGTATTTGTAAACATATGACTCAACCAGGTGTGTTTAGAAACCGTTTAACGCATTTATGTTATGTGGATGAAAACGCGGGTACGGGTGTAATGGAAAGTGCATTTTTAGCAATGCATGATATGCAAACACAATTTAAAGATCTAAAACAATGGCAGCGTAAAGGGAAGGTACCCGCTACGCTTGATATTGAGGGGGCGATTAATTATGCGCTTGAAAACGATTTATTAAAGCAAACCGATGCCGATGCAATGCATCATGCTAATAAATTAAGAAAGCAAGCCATAGCAGTTGATAACTTTCAACCTGGTGAGCTATAACGCAGTGCTTTAAGTAATAACTAAAACGAAAAGGCCTTACAAATGTAAGGCCTTTTTGCGTTTAATTCATTTAAGTTAACGAGCGTAAGGATCGGTCACTATTTTATCTATATACCATAGGCCTTTTTTATGACGCATTTTAACGCTGCGCATATCATCAATTTTTTTACCATTTAGAGTGCCGGTGAATATAAGATTAATTTTAGCCGAGTCGCCATATTGCTCCCGTAAGCTCATATTAGACATATCAACTTCTATAACCACTTGATCATATTGCATGTTTAATAAGGTGCGAGAAAATTGCTTAGCAGTACCATATGATTTCATAATGCGGGCAAGGTTTGGGGTTGCCATAGTGCTGGCTTTATGCAGATTTTTTTGATTATAAAGCGCGTCAAAATAAGCCGTTGCAGCATCGCCCGGCGTGCTATTAACTTGGGCAACTTCTTCAGTGCAGCTAATAATAAATAGGCAAAAAGTTAAGCTTAAAAAAGAGGTTAGTTTTTTCATCATCAATATAATTTATTCATTCTTTACAAAGTGTGTGGCTTTATTGCACGGATGTAAAGGGGGGTGAATAAATAAGTAATAAAAAAGGATGCTAAGAGCATCCTTTTTTCAAACAAAATACTTATTGTACGAGCTCTTGTTCACTAAACTCTTCATCAAACATGGGGCTTGATAAATAACGCTCAGTGGCACTTGGTAAAATAACCACTACATTTTTATCTGCATTTTCAGGCTTTTCAGCAATGCGTTTCGCCGCAACAACCGCTGCGCCAGATGAAATACCTACTAATATACCTTCTTGTCTCATTAGTAAGTGTGCCATCGCAATAGCATCTTCGTTAGATACTTGCTCTGCACCATCAATCACACTTAAATCTAAGTTACCAGGAATAAAGCCAGCACCAATACCTTGAATTTTATGTGGCCCAGGCTTAATTTCTTCACCTGCTAGCGTTTGGCTAATAACCGGTGAATTTGTTGGCTCAACAGCAATCGATTTTACATTGAGACCTTTTTCGTTTTTAAGGTAGCGACTAACACCAGTGATAGTACCGCCAGTACCAACGCCTGCAACAAAAAAGTCTACTTTACCATCAAGGGCATCATAAATTTCAGGGCCGGTGGTTTCAAAGTGAATTTTAGGGTTTGCCGGGTTTTCGAATTGTTGTAATAAAATATATTTATCGGGAGCGGTTGCTTGAATTTCTTTTGCTTTATCAATTGCACCGTTCATACCTTTTGCGCCATCGGTTAGTACTAGGTTTGCACCTAATGCTTTGAGCAGTTTTCGGCGCTCTAAACTCATAGTATTTGGCATGGTAAGGGTTAGTTTATAACCACGAGATGCTGCCACAAACGCCAGCGCAATACCGGTATTACCAGATGTAGGCTCAATTAGTTCTTTATCTTTCGTTAGCTGCCCTGATTTTTCAGCTTCCCAAATCATTGATGCACCAATACGACATTTTATACTAAAGCTTGGGTTGCGAGATTCAATTTTTGCGTATACGTTGCCACCGGTAACACGGTTAAGTTTTACCAGCGGTGTATTACCAATGCTTAGTGAGTTATCTTCAAAAATAGTAGACATAATGTTCCTTTGGATACAATCCGCTTAACATGTTAGTAGTTTTGCTATTAACTATATAAGCATACTTTACTGTGAGTTTAAAAAATTTAAAGTAAAGTTTGGCTATAACATATATTTATTGGGCTTATAACGAGGATGTGTTTATTTCTCAAGCTTGAATTTACCGCAGTGTGGTTGATTTTTGAGCTGTGTAGGGCCTTCTTAATGTGGTTACTGCTCATTAATTGACGCTAACGACGCTTAAAAGATAAATAAACCCTAATTAAATAAAAACTTGGCCTCGTGATCATTACAAGTGTTACTTAAGGAACCTGAGCTCCGGATAATAAATCTATCTCAAGCAGCTATTTTCAGCGCTAACTGCGTTGAATTTACTTGCAATAGGCCAGCTATTGACGCGTAAATTCGCCTTGTTTTCATTGAAAACTTCTGGCTAGAGAAAATAAAATTAAATATAACTATGATTCAATACGTTAGTAAATCTCTTAATCAGAGTTCAGATTAAGTAGAAAAATAAACTTTTGAAAGGCGTGTTATATTTATTTATATTCTAACAATTAATCTATTAAAGACTTAATACTCACCGTATTGTTGCTTATTTGTGCAAATGAACTGCAGTTGAACAGTTTTATGATACAAGCTATGCAAAACATGATAAAAACACAGTATCTAAATTCAAGAAAGCAATCACAATGAAGTTAATCTTAAAATTAATTGCCGGTATTGTGGCCGGTATCTTAGCTGGACTCTATTTACCACTAATAGGCGTTGAACTTTTATATACTGTTAAAGAACTGATTGGACAATTGATCTCCTTTACTATACCGCTGATCATTTTATTTTTTATTGCATCGGGTATTGCTGGACTACCAAAAGGGTCAGGGCACTTATTAGGTAAAACAGTTGGTTTTGCTTATGGCTCTACTGTTATTGCTGGCACACTGGCTTTTTTACTGGTTAGCACAGTAATTCCATTTTTAAGTGGCGGTATTACATTTGAAGCTGAATCAGCGACACAAGTTGGTAGTTTTATTGATTTAGAAATTCCGCCACTAATGGGCGTGATGACTGCATTAATGAGCGCATTTATATTTGGTATTGGCATGAGCCAGCTTGAATTGACTACGCTTAAAACAGTGTCTGATCAGGGGCGTGATATTGTTGATGGCTTATTATCTAAGGTGATAATACCGGCATTACCATTTTATATTGCAGGTGTATTTGCCGAAATGACGGTAGCAGGAACAGTTGTTGATACCCTACAAGCATTTGGCGTAGTACTTATTGCAGCGCTGGTTATGCACTGGTTATGGCTTACTGTTTTATATGTATCTACAGGCTTGTTACTAAAACGCAACCCAATCGAATTAATTAAAAATATGCTACCAGCGTACTTTACCGCTTTGGGCACAATGTCTAGCGCTGCAACAATTCCAGTATCATTACAATCAAGTAAGTCGAATGGTGTAAAAGAAGACGTAGCCAATTTTACGGTTCCGCTTTGTGCGACAATTCATTTATCGGGCTCTACAATTACAATTGTAACCTGTGCAATGGCGGTCATGTTTTTATCACCAAGCATGCAAGCACCTTCATTAATGGGCATGTTGCCATTTATTATGATGTTAGGTGTAGTAATGATTGCCGCACCAGGTGCACCTGGTGGTGCAGTAATGTCGGCACTGGGTTTATTAACAACTATGCTAGGCTTTAATGAAGGCGCAGTAGCTTTAATGATTGCACTATATTTAGCCCAAGACAGTTTTGGTACTGCGTGTAACGTAACCGGTGATGGCGTTATTGCTTTGTGGGTAGATCGCTTTAGCGAAAAAGCATAATAAACTGGGTGTGTTAATCTGTTAATATACATGTATTAACACACCTTAAACGATGAAATAATATCGGTTATTGTTTTATTTTAACTGTGTTACTGTGGCAAATTAATATTATTAAATTGCATTTTATTAGGCTAGTGAGGATGTTCCATTGATTAATGTACTTTTAGTTGATGACCATGAGTTGGTACGAACAGGGATCAGGCGGATTCTTGACGATGTACGAGGCTTTAAAGTTGTTGGAGAAGCTAAAACAGGTGAAGAGGCTGTGCAATTTTGTCGTCAACACTCACCCAATATAGTACTTATGGACATGAATATGCCCGGTATTGGTGGCCTTGAGGCGACGAAAAAGATTTGTCGTTATTGCCCTGATGTAAAAATTATAGTGCTTACTGTTAATTGTGAAGATCCGTATCCTAGTACCGTAATGCAGCTTGGCGCGCATGGCTTTTTAACTAAAGGTGCTGGGTCTGATGAAATGGTACGTGCTATACGCTGTGTGCATGCAGGACAGCGCTATATTGCACCTGAAATTGCACAGCAAATTGCATTAGCACAGGTAAGTGGGCGCACAGATGAAAGTCCATTTCAGAGTTTGTCAGAGCGTGAACTGCAAATAATGCTAATGATCACCAAAGGTGAAAAAGCACAAAGTATAGCTGAGCGTTTAAATTTAAGCTCTAAAACAGTTAATAGCTACCGCTATCGTATGTTTGAAAAACTAAATGTGAGTGGCGATGTAGAGCTGACTCATTTAGCTATTCGCTATAAAATGATTGATATAGACGTATCGTACTAATCATAATTTATGTCTGAATTTGATCACGTCCAGTTTTTAAAAACACTATCGAGTGAGCCCGGGGTTTACCGTATGCTCGATAGTGACAATCAAGTAATTTATGTTGGTAAAGCAAAGCATTTAAAAAAACGGGTGAGTAGTTACTTTAGAAGTAACATCACCGACAGCAAAACCCGTGTTTTAGTCAGTAATATTTGTAATGTTGAAGTAACGCTTACTAATACCGAAACCGAAGCGCTATTACTTGAAAACAATCTGATAAAAAAGTATCAGCCTCGTTACAATATTTTATTACGCGACGATAAATCCTATCCTTATATATTACTTACTAATCATAAACATCCTCGATTAGCGTTTCATCGTGGCAGTCGTAAAGTAAAAGGTGAGTATTTTGGCCCATTTCCAAGTGCGGGGGCGGTATCAGAAAGCTTACGACTGATGCAAAAAATATTTCCCATTCGTCAATGCGAAGATGTTTATTACCGTGCGCGCAGCCGACCATGCTTACAATATCAACTCAAACGATGCTCAGCCCCGTGTGTAAATAAAGTTTCAGATGAAGATTATACTGAGCAAGTTGATTATGTGCGTAAGTTTTTAACGGGTAAATCACATGAGGTAATCGCCGATCTCATTAAAAAAATGGAAGCAGCTAGCCAGCAGCTAAATTTTGAGTTGGCTGCAAAAGTGCGTGACCAAATAATGTTGCTGCGTAAAATGCAGGAACAACAGTCTATTTCGGGTAATTTTGCAGAAATGGATGTTGTAGGCTTTGCACACCTAAATGGTTTAAATGGCATTCACTTATTGATGATCCGCGATCATAAAGTATTGGGCAGTAAAACCTACTTTCCAAAAGTGCCAAAAGACTCAAGTGAACAAGAAATATTGACTTCGTTTTTAGGCCAGTACTATTTAGCGCCGGGGGCAACTGGGCGTATCGCAAAAGAAATCATTTTGCCGTTCGAAATACAAGAAAGCGACGTATTAGGCCAAGCACTTACGCAAATAAGTGAGCGTAAAGTAACTCTTAAAGTAGTTACTCGGGGTGAGCGTGCCCAGTATTTGCAGTTAGCCAATAAAAACGCATTAAATAGTATTACCGTTAAGCAAAGCACCCAAGACTCTATTAATAAACGCTATGCGCAATTAAAAGCTACCCTACGCCTTGATGATATAACCAGAATGGAATGTTTTGATATAAGCCATACTATGGGGGAGAACACGGTTGCTAGCTGTGTGGTATTTGATTCACAAGGACCCAATACTAAAGAGTATAGGCGTTACAACGTGACTGGAATAACCGGTGGAGATGATTATGCTGCCATGGAGTTTGCGCTTAATAAGCGCTACAACAAATTAGTTGATGAAGATAAAATACCCGATGTGATTTTTATAGACGGTGGTAAAGGGCAATTAGGGCGTGCAGAGCAGTATTTTGCTACTTGGCCACATGCAAAAATGCCCTTGTTAGTTGGTGTAGCTAAAGGTACAAGCCGTAAACCCGGCCTCGAAACACTGTTAATAGACGGTGGTCGAAAAACTATTCCAATGGATTCAGATGCACCTGCACTGCATTTAATTCAGCATATACGCGACGAATCACATCGTTTTGCTATTGCGGGGCACCGTAATAAGCGCCAAAAACAACGAACGCAATCATTATTAGAAGAAATAAATGGCGTAGGTGCTAAGCGCCGACAAACATTATTAAAATATTTAGGGGGCATGCAAGGGGTAAAAGCTGCTAATATAGAACAGTTAAAGAAAGTACCGGGGATCAGCCCTGACATGGCTGACAAGATATTTAACCATTTGCATGACAAGGGTTAGCCCTTCATGCGAATATAGCAAAAAAGACATACCCAAGCAGTTATGTGGAATATTCCAAACACACTCACAACCTTTAGACTTTTTCTTATCCCCATTTTTTTGGTGGTATTTTATTTGCCTTATTCATGGGCGCTTTTTGCTGCCGCCTTTATTTTTTGGTTTGCATCAATAACCGACATTCTCGACGGTTATTTAGCACGTAAACTTGAGCAATCAACCCCCTTTGGTGCGTTTTTAGATCCCGTTGCCGATAAAGTTATGGTGTGCGCTGCCTTAGTCGCGTTATCAGAGCATTATCAGTCTATGTATATGACTATCCCGGCACTTATTATAATAAGCCGCGAAATTGTTATCTCTGCACTGCGTGAATGGATGGCAGAACAAGGTAAGCGCGATAACGTGGCTGTATCTAATATGGGTAAAATAAAAACAGCAGCACAAATGTTAGCCATTATCGGTCTAATTTGGCAATACGATGCTTGGATGAATTATTTAAGTTTTGGTTTGTTGTATATTGCGACCTTCCTAACATTGAGTTCTATGATGCAATATTTGGTATCGGCATGGAGTGAATTGACCAAAAATTGATTCTAAACGTCTAATAACGCACCATATTAGATAAAAAATAATCAAACAGTTCGAAAGTGGCATTTTTTGTATTGACGCGTTTAATAATCTCTGTAGAATGCGTCCGTGTTGAGAGGGCATAGCCCCCAAGATAAACTAAATGGTAATTAATCAGTTACTGAATATTTACTGCAATACGTTGCAAGTTGATAGAAAGCTTACTGAATAATATTAAATGCGGCACTAGCTCAGTTGGTAGAGCGCGACCTTGCCAAGGTCGAGGTCACGAGTTCGAGCCTCGTGTGCCGCTCCAGTTTATCTCATTGTTAAGGCGGAATGGCAGAGTGGCCATGCACCGGATTGCAAATCCGTTTACCTCGGTTCGACTCCGGGTTCCGCCTCCATAGCAACACTCCACATGCTTTAAATAGCAAACTCGATGCCCGAGTGGTGGAATTGGTAGACACAAGGGATTTAAAATCCCTCGACTAACAAGTCGTGCCGGTTCAATTCCGGCCTCGGGCACCACTTTGTGGTTTTATTACATTACCAAGTGTAATTTATAAAATGTTTAATTTAGAACTAATATGATGCGGCACTAGCTCAGTTGGTAGAGCGCGACCTTGCCAAGGTCGAGGTCACGAGTTCGAGCCTCGTGTGCCGCTCCATATTAGTTTTATCCACTTGCTTTAAATAGCAAACTCGATGCCCGAGTGGTGGAATTGGTAGACACAAGGGATTTAAAATCCCTCGACTAACAAGTCGTGCCGGTTCAATTCCGGCCTCGGGCACCACTTTTATATAAAGTGGCAGAGTAATAAAATACTAATTTATAGTATAAGTAAATACCATTGCTTATAGAATAAAATGCGGCACTAGCTCAGTTGGTAGAGCGCGACCTTGCCAAGGTCGAGGTCACGAGTTCGAGCCTCGTGTGCCGCTCCAAATTATTTGGATACATTTAGGCGGAATGGCAGAGTGGCCATGCACCGGATTGCAAATCCGTTTACCTCGGTTCGACTCCGGGTTCCGCCTCCATATAATTTACTCCACACGCTTTAATTAGCAAACTCGATGCCCGAGTGGTGGAATTGGTAGACACAAGGGATTTAAAATCCCTCGACTAACAAGTCGTGCCGGTTCAATTCCGGCCTCGGGCACCACTTTCTTGCTATTACTACTTATAAACAATGCTATAAGCTGGCAATAACATTAGTCAGTATTTACGCATCAATTCGTTATAATAAAACTACACATCTTATTACTACAATAAAACCCAGTCTGTTAAAGTGAATAGTTACCTTGAATAACGCTAGATTCAGTGCTTATTTATATCTTAAAGTCTACAGCCTTACCTAAATAAGTATTTCCAATTAAGCAATTAGCTATTTATTGTTACTGCACGTAAGAAATAGCCACACTTGCTGATAATACCAAAGATCCCGTAACGAAATAACGCCGCAGCGCTTAGCTACATGGCTACACTTCATCTAGTTAGAATACTAATCAAAACATGAGGACTCTATACACTAGTATAGGGTTTTGTATTTGCCGCATGAGAACGTATTACAATACAAAACTAAATGCTTACCATGAGTAACGATTACTAGGCGTTAGCAATAAGTAATCGGCAAAGCGTTACCATTTAAATCGCCAGATCATCGTTACTAAGTTTAGGGGGGGGAGGTTAGGCCTCATGCGTCTCTGAGGCTTAGGTTATTGTATGAAGGTGTAGAGTGAAGCGTTATTAGCCATATAAAGGCGAGCCAGCAATGGGGATGTGCTTTAAAAGCAAAAAAAGGGAAGCACTATAGCTTCCCTTTAATTTAACCAATATTAGCATTTAATTACTTATGCCAAATCCCTTTTGGAATTGTTTTATCAAGATGCTTATTTTTAGTTGGATCGAAGGTTGGTAACTTCCCAGCACGACGTTGCGTGTTGTAGTCTTTAGCAAGCCAAACAACTACGCCTGACAACATAAATAATGCTATAACGTTCACAATAGCCATTAACCCCATAGATATATCAGCTAAAGTCCACACTAATGGTAGCTCACCCATAGCGCCAAACATCACCATACCTAATACTAACAATCTAAAAATCAACATGCCGTATGCATGGTTATGCTCTAAAAATAATAAATTTGTTTCTGCATAAGAGTAATTAGCAACAATAGATGTGAAAGCAAAGAATAAAATAGCAATCGCAACGAATATTGCACCCCAACTACCTACATGCTCCTCAAGTGCTGCTTGAGTTAAAGCTATGCCCGTTAAACCAGAGCCAGCAGTAAGTTGTTGTGATAATAAAATTAATGCCGCAGTAGCGCTACAAATTACAATAGTATCAACAAAAACGCCTAACATTTGCACATACCCTTGTGAGGCAGGGTGGGGAGGGTTAGGTGTTGCTGTTGCAGCTGCGTTAGCAGCGCTACCCATACCCGCTTCGTTTGAGAACAAGCCACGTTTAATGCCTTGGATCATCGCTTGCATAACGCCGTAGCCAATTGCGCCTGCGCCTGCTTGCTCAATGCCAAATGCACTATTTATAACATGCATAAAAACACCAGGTAGCTCTGAGTAATTTAAAGCACAAACGTACAAAGCCACTAGTAAATAAGCAAGAGCCATAAAAGGCACTACCATTTCTGCAAATCGAGAAATAGTTTTTAAACCGCCAAAAATAATGATCCCAGAGCCAATAACTAAAGCAATACCTACTACATAGTTCGGAATATCAAAAGCGACTTTAAATGCAGCTGCAATAGAGTTTGATTGCACTGCGTTAAATACAAAACCAAACGCTAATATTAAACACAGTGAAAAAATAACGCCCATCCAGCGCTTACCTAAACCATATTCCATATAATAAGCAGGGCCACCACGAAAGTTCCCCTGTTCATCACGCGTTTTATAAGCTTGCGCTAATGTGCTCTCGGCAAAACTAGTCGCCATACCAATTAAAGCAATAAGCCACATCCAAAAAATAGCCCCAGCACCACCTAAATAAAGTGCAACTGCAACACCTGCCATATTACCAGTACCAACACGCGCTGCGAGTGAAGTACAAAAGGCTTGGAATGAAGAGATGCCATCGCCTGAACCTCTACGACTCAAAAACATCACTTTTATCATGTGAGGAAACTGTACAAATTGAATAAAGCGAAGGCGAATGGTGAAAAACAGCCCTGCTGCTATTAATAAGTATACTAAAACATGGCCCCATAAGAGGCTGCTTATACTGTTTATTATATCTGTCATGCTATTTGCCTAATCAACGAGTTTAAATCTGTCGCGCAACTTAGCATAAGCTTGAGAAATAGTTTAGTAATCGAGGTAAAAAAATGACTTGTCCACAGGCTTTTGTGGGTAACCTGTGAGCCTGGCTTGTGTATCTTTGGGGTAAAAATTAAATGCAAAAAAGGCGATAAAAACGCTTGCGTAAAATCTGCGGCTCCCTATAATGCGACCACACTGAGACGGGAAACGTCAACGCCTAGCGAGACGCGAACTACTTAGAGAGTTAAATAAAACTTCGGTTTTAAATTTTCCAAAAAGAAAGTTTAAAACAAAGTATTGACTCGAAAAATAAAGGGTGTATTATACGCATCCCTTGAGACGCTAAAGCGACTCAAAACGTTC
>NZ_JACJDO010000031.1:0-49438 GCF_014163535.1 Pseudoalteromonas sp. SR45-4 | reverse complement strand
TTCATCAAAATGAACTCATGGCGAAACTCTCTAAGTCCATTATCGAATGTAGCGATGCCAAACCAATGGTTTGAGGAGCAAGGTTTATATTCAATGGAAAAAGTAAGTACAGGATGGCTTGCTCACTCGGCGTTTAGAAAATAAGCCGAAGGGATAGAAGAATACAGGAGCCGTATACGAGGCCCGTACGTACGGCTCTGTGAGAGGGATGAGGCAAAAGCCTCACCCTACTCGATGCTTTTAGCTAACGTTAACCTTTATTACCACAAAATCTCCTCACAAAATCACTTATTTAATCTAACAACGGATGCTTTTAGAACACACATTATTACTTGTGTAATCAGTTATGTAGCATTTTCATATAACAATAAAATCCTTGGTCCATTTAAACTATGCCGCAATGCTAAATTGATGCTAAGTTAAATAAAAAATAGGAGATAATTTGTGTCAAAAGTAGCGTTTATTTCAGGTGCAAGTAGAGGTATTGGTCGTGCAACAGCCATCGCATTTGCAAAAGCAGGCTATCGAGTAGCAATAACAGCTCGTGAATTAGATAGCGAGGTAGCACAGCAAGGTACGCAAGGGAGTTTAAAACAAACAGCCCAAATGATGGAGCAATTAGGTTGTGAGGTCATTGCGATAAAAATGGATTTACTTGATTTTAACTCCGTTGCTAATGCTCTAAAGCAGGTGTTTGAACACTTTGGTAAAATTGACGTGGTTGTCAATAATGCTATTTATCAGGGGGCTGGCCTTAATGCTTCTTTACTAGATATAACGCAGCAAACGCTTGAAAAAGTTGCTAGAGGTTACATAGGCGCGCCAGTGCAAATAGCACAAGCTGTTTTACCAAGTATGTTAGCGCAACAAAGCGGTTGTATAATAAATATAACCTCGGGAGCGGGTGAAAAAGATCCGCCTATTCCTGCATCTAAAGGGGGCTGGGGTTATGCATACGGTGCAGGTAAGGCTGCAGTGTCGCGACTGTCGGGTATTATTTGCCGTGAACATGGTCATCAAGGTATTCGCGCTTTTACAGTAAACCCGGGAGTTGTTAACACTGAAACGCTAAGAGCGACTATTGGCGATCAGGGTATTAAAGGCTTGCAGCAGGCTGTAGCCGAACCGGATGAAATAGGTAATGTATTGTTATGGATTGCAGATAACTCTGCAGCAGATGAGCTGCAGTACAGTACCATCTCCGCACAAAAGTTAGCGCGCGAGTTAAACCTACCTAAATAATCGAACCTCATATAATCTTGCTGCTTTGTGCTAGGTCAATTAAGCGCAATTACAGCAAGGTTATAATTCTCGAATTCAAGTATTAAGTGCAATCATTATGCAGCCACCAGTATTTCTGATTGCCCCGTAAATAATTCATGAGGGGTTTTATACCCTCTTGTTTTTCTTGGTCGATGATTGAGCTTATCAACTGCCGCCTGTATCTCTGCTTCACTTAGTGCCATAAAATCAGTTCCCTTGGGGAAGAAGCGTCTAAGTAAGCCGTTGGTATTCTCATTTATACCTCGCTCCCATGATGAATAGGGATGAGCGAAATACACATCAGCTTCTAATGCTTGTGCGACATTCTAATGCTTGTGCGACATGCTCATGGTGAGCAAACTCTTTTCCATTGTCTAACGTCACGGTAATAACCCTATCTTTATATGGTGTCATACACGTGATCAGCGCATCGGCTGTTATTTGCGCATGCTTGCTTTCAATTCTGTGAACGACTGTATATAACGTTTTACGTTCAACCATTGTGACAAAGGCATTTTTACGCCCTTTTCCTATCACTGTGTCACCCTCCCAATCACCAATTCTAGACTTTGAATCCACAATACTAGGGCGTTCATCAATGCTGACTCGATTAACTATCTGTCCACGTTTATCATAGCTTCCATAGCGTTTTTTATACTTTTTACATGCACGAGTGAGTGTCTTATGTAGCTTGCCACCACGAGCCTTGTCTCTGTAAATTTATTAATCCAGTGAGTGACGTCCTCTGTTAACTTACTTGCTTTGAAAGATGACTTACGTCTTTGTTCAGCAAAGTTATTGGCTTGGTTAGGCCGATAGCCTTTAAGTCCTTTATTGCGTTTTAGCTCTCTAGAAATAGATGACGGTGAACGAGTTAGTTCTTCAGCTATCTGTTTTTGGTTATTTCCTGCTTTTATTAACGCGTAAATCTGGTATCTTTCTTCTTGTGTCAGCTGTTTATATTTCATTAAAGCAATTTCCTTTGGCGAGAAAATGGCAGAATTATAACAGCTGGCCATCTAATCTGAGAAATTGCACTTATTATCCGAATTTAGGGTTGTAAAGTAGTAACTATACGGCGTTAATTCAGTTGCAGTTAACTATCGTAATGAGTTAGCAGTAGCTGCAATCAGCTTGGTTGTTAAATATTAGGCAAAAAAAAGCCCAGCTAAGCTGGGCTATAAAATATTCTAAGGAGAAGTGCTTAATTTTGGGTTACAGTAAATTGCCCAAAAGTATAAACTTTAAACAAATAAAATGTATTGATTAACACCAAACTCATATTCGAAACAATACTCGACGACATAAGATCTAAGCTAAATGATAAAAATAGCAAACCACAGGCACTAACCGCGGCAATACGCAGTAATGTGAGTTGGTTAATAAAGAATGCACCTAAACCTAGTGCAAGTAATATCGTGTTTAAAAGCCAATCTAGCTCGTTCAGCATGGTAGTTTCAATAGTTCATTTGTTGAAAAAAGGAGCGCCATTATGTTGATCTTTTGCACACCTTTCAACCAAGTAATTTTAAATTTTCAGATTAGTTTTTTTAATGCTAAAAGTGAGCTTTTATTGCCGCAATAATTCCATTATCGGCAATTACTTTATATTTTTGACAGCTTTTTGAGTTAACCGTATCAGTACATAAATAAAGTGCCTTACGCTTACTGTCTAGCTGTGGCTGTAAGTTTGAATCGAGGAGCGTTGCGCCGTAACCAAATACCCCAGGCCAATAAATGCTATTACTCACCATACCTAATTTATGATAACTAAGCAGTGTAGGCTTAGGGATTATAATTATTATAAATAGTAATAGTCCAAGCGTGGTCAGCAAGCTGCTTTTAGACTTTTGCGCTGCTTTATTGTTAGCGCTTGTATTAGCACTTTGTTTAATATTATTAGGCTTTGTAGCCGTACTGCGGTTTTGCTTGTTTTTTGTTGTTTTTGTACTTCTAGGTGCTTTACCTAGTAATGATTGTTTTTTTGTATTTGTAGACATAAAGCAAATCTGGCCTTTTTGGTGTAGTTCTCTATAATAAATAACTGTATTTAAAGCAAATGATAGCATTTGCAAACATTGCTTTTAGCCTATAAGGATCAAATATGAACACGCAGCTTGCAATTTTAATCGTTGATGACGTTAGTACTGTGCGCAGCTTTTTAAGCCAAACATTGATGCATTTAGGCATAGAAAACGTAAAAGAAGCATCAACTGCCGCACAATGTATTAATGAGTGTCGTGCTGCAAATTATAACATGATTTTTTTAGATATAGAGTTACCTGATGGCGATGGTAAAGAGTTAATTGAGCAAATTAATCAACTGAACCCAGAAACAAACGTGGTTATGGTGTCGGCGCACTCAGGGGTTGAAAATGTAAAAGATGCAATTGATAAAGGGGCTAAAGGTTTTGTGGTAAAGCCTTTCTCTCCTAAAAAAATAGCAGCTATGCTGAAAAAGTTTTATCCCGAGCTAGAAGGGGTTTAATAACTTACGCGCCATTTTATTAAAAGCGCTTATTTAAGCGCAACTGCCCTAAATAAGAATATGTGATGATTTTGCTGTGTGAATTGGCTACATACCTGTTTAATGCTGTAAATATTAAATATTAAGCAAAAAAAAACCGGCCAAGGCCGGTTTTTATATTCTTGCAAAAACAAATTATAGTGCTTTAATTTTAGCAGCTATGCGGCTCTTATGACGAGCAGCTTTGTTTTTGTGAATTAGACCCTTAGTTGCGTAACGGTCTAGGATAGGTGTAGCAACAGAAAAAGCTTGCTGTGCAGCTTCTTTATCACCAGCTTCAATAGCTACGATTACTTTTTTGAAGTAAGTACGCATCATTGAACGACGACTTGCGTTGTGCTGACGGTTTTTTTCGCTTGTAATAGCGCGTTTTTTTGCAGACTTGATGTTAGCCAAGGTTTGCTCCTAACAATCTTAAATAAAGCTTAAATTAAAGGCCGTGGAATATGCCTGTTTTTATCATGAATGTCAATTTAATTTTGACAATCCAAGAAAAACTGCTCCTTATAACGAACATCAATTTGCCGCTCTAGCAGTTAATATCGACATTGTAACAAAGCATGAGGATTCAGCCTAGTGCTTTAAAGCGATTTATAAAAAAGACTATGGCATAATTACTTATCTTAATGATTTTTAGTGTGGGTTTGCGGTGTCAAAAGGTTTATTTCGCTCTGGTATGATTGTTAGTTGTATGACAATGATATCGCGTATTTTAGGGTTAGTTCGCGATGCGGTTGTTGCAAACCTCCTGGGAGCCGGTGCTGCGGCCGATGTTTTTTTGTTTGCTAATCGAATTCCTAACTTTTTACGTCGTTTATTTGCAGAAGGTGCGTTTGCTCAAGCATTTGTACCTGTATTAAGCGAAATAAAAGAGCAGCAAGGCGACGACAAGGTTAAACTTTTTGTTGCGCAAGCAGCAGGAACCTTAGGCACTATTTTATTAATAGTGACAATTGTAGGTGTGATTGCGTCTCCGGTTATTGCTGCACTATTTGGCACAGGTTGGTTTATAGATTGGTGGCAAGGCGGCCCTGATGGCGAAAAGTTTGAACTTGCCAGTGCATTATTAAAGCTGACTTTTCCGTATTTATTTTTTGTAAGCCTTGTAGCGCTAAGTGGGGCGGTTATGAATGTATATAACCGCTTTGCTGTGGCTGCATTTACCCCAGTGTTATTAAATGTATCTATTATTGCGTGTGCTATTTTTTTACATGACCAATTTTCTGTAGGTGCTTATGCATTAGCCATAGGTGTATTTATTGGTGGTGTAGTGCAGTTACTGTTTCAGTTACCTTTTTTATATCGGGCAAAAATGTTGGCGCGCCCGCGCTGGGCTTGGCAAGACGAAAATGTAAAAAAAGTACGTAAATTAATGCTGCCTGCTTTGTTTGGGGTTTCTATTAGCCAAATAAACTTATTGCTTGATACCGTTATTGCTTCATTACTCATGACCGGCTCAATTGCTTGGTTGTATTACTCAGACCGCTTAATAGAATTTCCGCTGGGATTATTTGGTATTGGTATAGCAACGGTTATTTTACCGGCACTGTCAAAATTACACAGCAGTAAAAAAAGCAGTGATTTTCAGCATACCTTAGATTGGGGGGTGCGCTTTGTAATATTTTTGGGCCTGCCTGCTATGATAGGGTTAATGATTATTAGCCCGCTTATTATTACTGTGCTGTTTGATCATGGTGCGTTTAAAGAAGCAGGGATTGATCATGTTAAAGCAGTGAGCTTAGGGGTAATGGCTTATTCGGTTGGTTTAGTCAGCTTTATGCTAATAAAGGTATTAGCCCCTGGGTTTTACGCCCGTCAAGATACTAAAACCCCAGTGCGCATTGGTATTATTACCTTGGTACTTAATATGGTGTTTAATATAATGCTTGCGCCTTTTATTGGCTATTTAGGATTGGCCTTAGCCACTTCAATGTCGGCAAGTTGTAATGCATTTTTGCTTTACAAGCAGCTTAAAAAAGAAAATGTGTACCAGTTTTCATCAATGAGCCTATATTTTACCCTTAAATGCTTTGTTGCAAGTGTTGTTATGGGGTTACTGGTTTGGTTTACCAGCGAGCAGTATAGTTGGACGACTTGGCACTTTAGCGAACAGGTTATTTTACTCCTAGTGTTGCTAGTAATTGCAGGGTTAAGTTACTTTACGCTGTTATTTTTGATGGGTGTGCGACTAAATACGATAAAAAGTGTAGCAATTACTGAATCGAACTAAAAAAAAGATTATAATCGGCAACTCTGCAACTTCATTCAATTTTGAGTTGTGAATTAATAACTCGCTTAAAAAGGCATTGGGTGGCATGGAGTTAATTAGAGGTATACACAATATTCGCTCACAACATTTTGGTTGTGTGCTTACTATTGGTAATTTTGATGGTGTTCACTTAGGTCATGCTGAAGTATTAAAAGGCTTACTTATTGATGCTAAAGCAAATAATTTACCTAGTACGGTAATGTTGTTTGAGCCTCAACCACAAGAGTTTTTTGCTAAAAGTAATGCGCCAGCGCGTTTAACTCGCTTACGAGATAAACTGCTATTGCTCAGCGAGTTAGGTATTGAACGAGTTATTTGTATTAGCTTTAATCAGCAATTTGCAAATATGCATGCAGAGCAATTTGTTAGTGATATTTTAATTAAAAAGCTAGGCGTTAAAGCATTAACGGTTGGTGATGATTTTAGATTTGGCAAGCAGCGACAAGGTAATTTTGACTTACTAGTAAGTATGGGCAAACAAGCGAGCATGGATGTTAAAAGCACCGCGAGTTTTCGCCAATTAAATGCTAGAGTAAGCAGTACTTTAATTCGTGAAGCGCTTGCCGCTGGTGATTTAAGCACTGCAAAGGTAATGCTTGGTCACAACTATGCCATTTCGGGGCGTGTTATACATGGTTGGAAACGTGGCCGAGAGCTGGGTTTTAGAACCGCAAATATAGCGCTTAAACGTCAAGTTTGCCCGGTAAATGGGGTGTTTGCTGTGCAAGCAACCATAGCAGGAAAACAAGTTTATGGGGTTGCTAATATAGGCAATAAGCCCACCTTTAATGGAACTCGTGCCTTATTAGAAGTTCATCTTTTTGATTTTGCACAAGACATTTATGGACAATTTATGCATGTGGAGTTGATTAAAAAACTCCGCGATGAGAAAAAATTCGAGACATTAACACAATTAACGGCGCAAATAGCAACTGACGTTGCCGCCGCTAAGCAGTGTTTTGGTTTAAATTAGGTAGCCGATAGATACGGAATGTAGGATTAATGAGCGACTATAAACATACTTTGAACTTACCGGAAACACCGTTTCCAATGCGTGGCAATTTGGCACAACGTGAACCAAAAATGCTTAAAGCATGGTATGAAGACGACCTATATGGTCAAATTCGCAGTGCTAAAAAAGGTAAAAAAACCTTTATTTTGCATGATGGACCTCCGTATGCAAACGGCGATATCCATTTAGGCCATTCAGTAAATAAAATATTAAAAGATATTATTGTTAAGTCTAAAACCTTATCTGACTTTGACTCGCCATTAGTACCTGGTTGGGATTGTCATGGTTTACCAATAGAGTTAATGGTTGAGAAAAAAGTTGGCAAGCCAGGCGTTAAAGTAACCGCGAGCGAGTTTCGCGAAAAGTGCCGTGCATACGCTAAAAAGCAAGTTGAAGGTCAAAAGGTCGACTTTAAACGTTTAGGTGTATTTGCCGATTGGGATAAGCCTTACTTAACCATGAACTTTGACTTTGAAGCGAATGCTATTCGTGTACTTGGTCGTATTATTGAAAAAGGCCATTTACATAAAGGCGCTAAGCCTGTGCATTGGTGTACCGATTGTGGTTCTGCTTTAGCCGAAGCCGAAGTTGAATACCAAGATAAGCAATCACCAGCAATAGACGTACGCTTTATTTTTAACGACCAAGACGCAGTAGTAAGTGCGTTTGATTTAGCTGATGGTCATAAAGGTGCAGGTAAAGTTGGTACTGTTATTTGGACTACCACCCCGTGGACGCTGCCTGCTAACCGAGCAGTAGCAGTACATGCAGAATTAGAATATGCACTAGTACAAGTTGAAGATGAAGATGAAGGTAAGCAGCAACGCTTAATTTTAGGCTCTGAGCTCGTTAAAGATGCAATGGACCGTTTTGGTTTTAATAACTTTCATGTATTAGGTTATGTTAAAGGTGCGGTGCTTGAAAATTTACAAGTAGCACACCCTTTTTATGACTTTAGTGTTCCTGTAATTGTAGCTGAACATGTTACGACCGACTCAGGTACTGGTGTTGTACATACGGCTCCAGGGCATGGTCAAGAAGATTTCGTGGCTGGACTTGAATACAAACTAGAAGTGGCTAACCCGGTTGGCGCAAATGGTGTGTACTTACCAGACACTGAGTTATTTGCCGGTCAGCATGTGTTTAAAGCAAATGCGAGCATTGTTGAAGTGCTTAAAGAGCATGGCGCATTAATGCATCACCATGCTATTACGCATAGTTACCCACATTGCTGGCGTCATAAAACGCCAATTATTTTCCGTGCTACACCGCAGTGGTTTATTAGTATGGATCAGGCTAATTTGCGTCAAGATTCTCTTGCTGAGATTAAAAACACGCAGTGGTTACCAGAGTGGGGCGAAAGCCGCATTGCAAACATGGTTGAGGGCCGTCCAGATTGGTGTATATCACGCCAACGCACTTGGGGTGTACCAATTGCATTGTTTGCTGATAAAGACACCGGTGCTATTCATCCAAATACGCAAGAGTTAATTGAACAAGCAGCCCAATTGGTTGAAAAGTCAGGTATTCAAGCATGGTACGATTTAGACCCAGCTACATTACTTGGTGAAGAAGATGCTAAGCAATACATGAAAGTGCAAGACACTCTCGATGTATGGTTTGACTCGGGCGTATCGCATGCGTGTGTTGTTGATGCGCGTGAAGACTTAACTGGTCCTGCCGATTTATACCTTGAAGGTTCTGATCAGCATCGTGGTTGGTTTATGTCGTCTATGATGACATCGGTCGCTATTAACGGCCATGCACCATACCGCCAAGTACTTACTCATGGTTTTACCGTTGATGAAAACGGTCGTAAAATGTCTAAGTCGTTAGGTAATGTTATTTCACCACAAAATGTGATGAATAAACTAGGCGCCGATATTTTACGCTTATGGGTTGCCTCTACCGATTACACTGCAGAAATGACGGTATCGGATGAAATATTTAACCGCTCAGCAGATCGTTACCGCCGAATTCGTAACACTAGTCGTTACTTATTAGCTAACCTAAATGGCTTTGATCCAAAAACAGATCAAGTAGCTGTTAATGACATGGTTGAGCTTGATAAGTGGATTGTTGGCCGTGCAGCACAATTACAAACAGAAATTTTAGCTGCCTACGATAGCTACCAAATGCTGTTAGTAACGCAAAAGCTAATGAACTTTTGTACCGGTGAGCTTGGCTCGTTCTATTTAGACGTAATTAAAGACCGCCAATACACAGCTAAGAGTGACAGCCACGCACGTCGTTCTTGTCAAACAGCGCTGTACCATATTGCTGAAGCAATGACGCGTTGGATGGCACCAATTATGAGCTTTACTGCTCAAGAAATTTGGGAAGCACTACCGGGTGAGCGTAGTGACTACGTATTTACATCAACCTGGTACGAAGGCTTACAAGCTCCTACTAACAGCCAATTTAGTAACGATGATTGGTTAGAAATTCTAACAGTGCGCGATGAAGTAAACCGCTTATTAGAAGCTGCACGTAAAGAAGAAGTGATTGGTGCAACGCTCCAAGCAACTGTTAATTTATATACAGGCAAAGCGCTTGCAGCTAAATTATCAGCACTTGGCGACGAGCTGCGTTTTGTATTTTTAACATCAGCAGTAAACGCAACCGAAGTTGATAGCCAGCCGGCAGATACACAAACTACCGAAATCGAAGGTCTTTATATTAGTGTTGCTGCAACCGATGCTCAAAAGTGTGAGCGTTGTTGGCATTATAGCGCTGATGTAGGTGTTGAGCCTGCTCACCCTGAAATTTGTGGTCGCTGTGTAAGCAATGTTGACGGTGAAGGCGAGCAACGTCAATTCGCTTAGGAGTTAATTAGTGAGCAAACTAGCCCAAAAAAGTGGTTTAGTGTGGCTATGGTTAAGTCTACTGCTGTTAGTAGTAGACTTTGCTAGTAAAACACTTGTTGTAAGTAGTATGGCTTATCAAGAGTCGATTAATTTACTGCCTGTTTTTAGTATTACTTATGTACATAACTACGGTGCAGCTTATAGTTTTTTAAGTGATGCGGGTGGTTGGCAACGTTGGTTTTTAAGTGCTATTGCAATTGCTATTAGTGGATTGCTTGTGTGGTGGTTAAAGCGCCTGCCAGCAACTAATAAAGTATTATGCGCTGCCTATTCATTGGTACTTGCCGGTGCAATTGGTAACTTATACGACCGTATTGCATACGGTTATGTAATTGACTTTATACACGTATTTTATGAAAACTCACATTTTCCGGTATTTAATGTTGCAGATTGCGCTATTTGCATTGGTGCAGCATTATTATTATTTGACGCCTTTACAGGCGAAAGTCCGAAGGAGCATAAAGCATGAGCCAAGCTGTAATTGGTGAAAACTCACAGGTTATTTTTCATTTTTCTATTAAGTTAGAAGATGGCTCTGCTGCCGACTCAACCAAAGTGCATAACAAGCCTGCTAAATTAACTATGGGCGATGGTAGCTTAACAGCTAACTTTGAAAAGTGCTTATTAGGCTTAAACGCAGGTGAGAGCAAAACCTTTGAGCTAGAACCAGAAGATGCATTTGGTCAGCCAAATCCAGATAATATTTACTACGTTGATCGCAGTAAATTTGGCCCAGAAACCCCAGCTAAAGTAGGTGCTATAATAGCGTTTACTCAGCCTGACGGTACCGAACTTCCGGGGTTAGTGCGCGAAGTGCAAGGCGAGTCGGTAACGATTGATTTTAATCACCCGCTAGCGGGTCAGCGTTTAACCTTTGAAGTAGATATTATTGAGGTGCAAGGTTAATGGAAATATTACTAGCCAACCCACGAGGCTTTTGCGCCGGGGTTGATCGCGCCATTAGTATTGTTGAGCGCGCTTTAGATATTTTTGAAAAGCCAATTTACGTACGCCACGAAGTGGTGCATAACCGCTATGTGGTTGACGGCTTAAAAAGCCGCGGTGCGGTATTTGTCGAAGAGCTTGATCAGATACCTGACGACAGCATAGTTATATTTAGTGCGCATGGCGTATCGCAAGCGGTACGCACCGAAGCAAAGCGTCGTGACTTAAAAATATTTGATGCAACCTGCCCACTGGTTACTAAAGTACATATGGAAGTAACCCGTGCGAGCCGCAAAGGCATAGAGTGTATTTTAATTGGCCACCAAGGACACCCAGAAGTTGAGGGCACCATGGGGCAGTATGGCAATGACGACGGCGGTATTTACCTGGTAGAAACCGTAGAAGACGTAGCTAAGTTGAATGTAAAAAATGCTGACAACTTATTTTACTGCAGTCAAACAACGCTCTCGGTAGATGATACTGCTGATGTAATTGATGCGCTGCGCGCTAAGTTTCCTGCTATTGATGGGCCGCGTAAAGATGACATTTGTTATGCAACGCAAAATCGTCAAGACGCCGTTCGCGACTTAGCCGACAAAGTAGACGTGTTGTTAGTAGTTGGCGCTAAAAACAGCTCTAACTCAAATCGTTTGCGTGAACTTGCCGATAAAATGGGCACTAAAGCTTATTTAATTGACGATGCCACAAACGTGCAAGAGTCATGGTTTACTGGTATTAATGCTGTTGGGGTAACCGCAGGAGCATCAGCACCTGAAGTGTTAGTGCAACAGGTTATAACCCGCTTAAAAGAACTTGGTGGCAATCAAGTTACTGAAAATCCTGGCGAAGAAGAGAACATTGTATTTGCTGTTCCTATTGAGCTGCGCTAATCTGAATTAAATATATATTTAATTAATTAGCTTAAAAGGGAGCCGTTATGAGCAAATCGCCACAAGTGGATGGGTTGCTTTTTTCGGCTCTTTTTAATGAGCGAGGCGTACTTGCCTCATTAGTTGTATCGCAAGTTGTTGCTATTGTTCTGGCTTTTGCACCCAATGTAGAAGATGATATTTGGCTTCGCCTTGGAATAATAAGCTTATTTTTACACTTAATAGTGTTAGTCAGTACCTCTTCTTTATACTTCTGTAGATTTTTTTTACAAAAACGTACTCAAACTTTTCAGTTAAGTTTGTTTTTTGTCTTTTTTTTATTATCTACATGCATTTTTAGTATTTTATTCTCTCATTTTGCTTTTGATATAGATGATACAAATAGCCTAATTTATTTCATACTTCGTAATTGTATTATAGTGGCTTTACTGACTGCTTTATTCGTCCAGTTTTTATTAATTTATTTTGAAAAAGAGCAGCAAACTAAAGCGCTTGCCCGCGCAGAGCTTGATGCATTACAAGCACGTATTCGCCCACACTTTTTATATAACAGTTTAAATACCGCTGCAGAGCTTACCCATCATGATGCAACCGCAGCTGAGCAGGCTATTTTAGCCTTAGCTGCCTTATCGCAAGCGGCAATGCGCTCTGGGCAAAGTGTGCCATTAGAGGACGAAATAACCCTTAGCAAGCAATATGTTGCACTAGAAGCATGGCGTTTTGGTAACCGCTTAAAGCTCGATTGGCAAATACCCAATGAGCTTCCCGCGCTTAATATTCCCTGTTTAACTTTGCAGCCTTTAATTGAAAATGCCGTGTGCCATGGCGTAGAGCCTAGCGAAACAGGCGCTGTCATTAAAGTTGAGCTGCATGTTACAAGTGGCTATTTAACTATTATAGTCACTAACCCAATAGCCGTGGCAACCACTAATACTCGGCCAAGTAACGGCATGGCGCTGGAAAATATTCGCCAACGACTTAATATTTATTACAAGGGTAAAGCGCAGCTCACTATTGCTAATAAAAATGGCGTATTTAGAGTAAAAGTAGTGATCCCTAAACATATTGAGAGTCAATTATGAATGTAATTATTGTTGATGATGAACCCTTAGCTAGAGCGCGTTTAGTACGTTTATTGGCGGCTCAAAATATAGTTGTACAAAATGAAGCGAGCAATGGCACAGAAGCACTTGCGTTAAGTAAAGTAAACCAGCCTGACTTAGTGTTTTTAGATGTTGATATGCCGGGTATTAATGGCCTGGAGGTAGCAAGTGAGCTTAACAAACTTGCAGTTCCACCCGCCATTGTATTTATTACCGCCCACCCTGAGCACGCGCTAGACGCATTGCAATTAAATGCGGCGGGTTATTTGGTAAAGCCTGTATCGGCGCAATCATTACAAAAAGTAGTTGAACAACTTGGGCGCTTAAATAAAGTACATATACAAAAACAACAAACAACAAAAATTACGTATCAGCTCGCGGGCACATTAAAAAGTATAGAAATGGAGTGTATTTATTATTTTGCTGCTGAAGAAAAATATACAAAAATGGTATTTAAAGGGGGCAGTGCGCTTATAGAGCAAAGTTTAAAACAATTAGAAACCCTTTATCCCACACATGTTTTAAGAGTACACCGCAATACGTTAGTAAATAAAAATAAGGTGGTTGCTCTGCACTCATTAAGTAGCGGTAGCCATGCTATTGAACTACAAAATTGCCAAGAGCTGTTAGCGGTTAGTCGCCGCGAGCTAAAAACAGTTAAATCTACCTTGTGTTAACTCATTTACTATAAAGCTATTTTGGCAAAAACAGTGTTTATTAACCGTTTATCAACAAAATCAACCGTTAGTCTTAGTAGTTCTTGAATCTATATTTTATTTGCATACACTTATAATTAGATAATATTTATTTGGTTTTATTATGCATTTACACTCAATTAAGCGACGCAAAGGCTTCACATTAATAGAAGTACTTATTGCTTTTATCATCCTCAGCTTTGGTTTGTTAGGCGCCGTTGCACTGCAAGCAAAAGCCAAACAAGCCAGTTTTGACTCTATGCAGCGCGCCGCCGCTGTGGCTTTAGGTAACGACATTATTCAGCGCATTCGAGCCAACGACAGTCCTCAGTTAGCTACTCATTATAAACAAACATTAACCAGTGAAACGCCAATAGCGTCGTCAACTACGTGTTTTTCCGGTTCATGCACTGCGGCGCAAATAGCGTTACTCGATATTGAACAGTGGAAACGCGCCATTCGTGCTCGTGAAAATACCGGCTCATTAGATGATGCGACTGTGTGTATAAACCCGGCAGGAGTGGCCGGCACTGGCGGTAAAGCATTTAATTTAGAGGTAGTAATCTCCTGGCAAGGTCGTCAAGAGTTTAAAGCAAGTGATGCAACAGGAGATGTTAGCTGTGGTACTGCAGATAAAAAACGTCGATTAGTGGTATTAACTAGCTATATTTATGTGAGGAGCTAGCATGAAACAAACAGGTTTTACGCTCATAGAAGTAATGATTTCGCTATTTATAGGTGGGTTAGTACTCGGTGGCGTTATGTTTACTTATATTGGTATGAAGGTAACTACTAAAGACACTATGACCATAGGCGAGCTTCAAGAGTCAGGGCGCTTAGCAATTAATATAATGCAGCGCGATATTGAGCAAATTGGTTTTTGGGGAACCTATTATGAAGACTCATTTACAGCTGGAAACACATCAACTTTACCAGCTCCAACAAACGATTGTTTTGAAGGCTTAAATAACGGCAGCTTTCCAGATTTAGCCAGCAGCAGTAATTTTAGAACTATATATGCTAAAACGGCTGATGGTACAAAAGAACTGAATTGCATTAATAACCCGATAAAAAAAACCGATATTCTTCAGCTTAAATTTTTGCAAGGAAATCAGCTTACGGTAGAGGCAGGGACTAATGAAACACAAATAAATCAAAATTACTTTATTGCCGAACAAGAGCAAGCACAATTTGTACGCGGAGTTGTTGATCAAAGTACATTAAATACAAATGCGACAGTATGGCCTTATAGCCATCATACTTATTATATTACTGAGCAAACATATACAGTAAATAATCAAAGCTTGACTGTACCAGCGTTAATGAGAGAGCGTTTAGTAGCGGACGAGGTAAGAGCAGAGACTATTATGGAAGGGGTTGAAAACATACGTTTTGTATTTGGTTTAGACACTACCAATGATAGCCGAGTAGATACTTACCGCAGCATTAACGACATGACTTCCACAGATTGGGAAAATCGAAAAGGCATTTTAACCGTACAATTATTTTTATTGATTAGAGCATTGCAACCCGATCCTGGAGTTAAAATTAAAAATCAAAAATATATACTGGGTGAAGATAGCGATAAACGAGAGCTAACATTTACCGATAATTACAGACGTACGGTATTTACTACCACTATTCGTTTAAATAATGTGGGGGCTAACTTATGGCGCATTTAAAAAATATACCGAATAAACAGCGGGGTGTAGTGCTTATTACAGCATTGATAATGGTAATAGCTGTAACAGGCATCGCTGTAACATTAATGAGTAGTAGCACTATAGATATTAAAATCACCAATGCAGCTCAAGAGCGTGAAGTTGCTGAAAATGAGTTGATTGGCGAAGTGCAGCGGATGATTTCGGGCGAAGCAAATAAGGGGGCAGGCAATCAGTTTTTTTTAACCCCAGACGAAGTAACCAGCATTGCATCAGGTGATGAGAGTGGCATGGTAATCGCTAAGCACAATGACATGCAAAGTAAAATGATTAACTTAAATAAAGGGGCACTCAATTTAGAATGCCCACGCCGATTTAATTTTACCGCAGGAGTATCCTGCAATATGGTGCAAGTAGCTACCACTATAGAATATGGTTCAAAAAGTAAGCATCAACTAACCATAGTTACTGGTGTAGCCCAAGAAATGGCTAGCACAGGTAAGGGGATTTAAAATGAAGTTTAAATTAAATGCAGTGTTAGCCTCATTGGTGGGGTTGGCCATAAGTATGTCGGTTATTGCTGAAGATATAGAGCTTTATGTAAATTATAATGTTGAGACAAAAGAAAAACCCCGGGTCATGATGATTTTTGATACTTCTGGAAGTATGGCTTGGGATGTTACCGATGGAGAGCAATGTTATCAATGGGATGGAGGTTCAACAAGTTCCCCTCGGTTTTATCAAAGTACATGTTTTGAGAGCTCAGGCTCTCGCGATACAAAAGATTGCTTCAAAAAAGCTAACTCAGGCACCAAGCGAGGTCGATTTTATAATGGGCCAACAACAAATGGGTACGATTACAGTTACAGTAACAATTACTATGACAATACATGTAATGATAGTCGGCTAAACGTTGCACAAAATGCGATTAAACAATTAGTTAATGATAATGATGATATTGATTTTGGCTTAATGCGCTTTAATGGAAGTGACGGTGGTTATGTTTTAGCAAGAGTGGGGGCCGATAAAGTAATTTTATTGAATAAAATAGATGAGTTGCCAGCAAATGGTGCAACGCCTTTGACTGAAACATTATGGGAAGCTTATTTATACATAACAGGACAAAAAGTATATTACGGTACTAATACAAACGAACGTGACAAAACAGCCGAATCTTCTGGGTATTATAAATCGCCTTTTATCCCAGTTACCGGTGAGCCACTTAGATGTGATAACAGTATTAATATTATCTTAATGACTGATGGAGACCCAAGTAATGACTCCAACAGAAATGATGATATTTACGATCTTCATCGCGACTATTTTTCTGAAAACCCACCTGTTGTTAGTAATAGTTATTTAGCAGCCCTAGCTAAAATAATTCATGGTACTGATGATGTGGAAGTCGATTTATATAAAAACACTAAGAATGTACTTGATATAGGCCGTGTATTTCCTATTGGCTTTGGTACAGGTATGAGTAATTCGGGTAAAAATTTACTTACTGAAACTGCTGATTATGGCGGTGGTCAATATTTGCATGCAAATACTGCTGCGCAGTTGTCTGATGCACTTAAAAATACAATTTCGCGCATTCGAGAAGTGAACGACAGCTTTTCATCGCCTTCTGTAGCGAGTAACAACGTAGATCAAACCCGTAGCCGCGATGCGATTTACTTTGCGATGTTTTATCCCGAAACCGGTGCGCGCTGGCGTGGTAATTTAAAAAAGTTGAAAGTTTCGGGTGATCAAATAGTTGATTCAAAGGCTAAGGGAGCGCTGGATGATAATGGCTTAATTAGCAAAGATGCAAAAACGTTCTGGCTGCCAAGTAATCAGCCTGCAGATGGTAACGCAGTAGCGCAGGGTGGGGTTAATTTACATTTAACTACTTTAGACACCCAAAGCCGTAACCTATATACCGAGAACCAAGGAGCGCTTGTTAAATTTAGCCCTACAGTGGTAAGTGATATTCTTAATACGACTCCAGATAATACACTTAGCTTAGCAAGTGATGATATAAAATGGGCGATGGGGGTTGATGTTGATGATGAGGACAGAGACGGCTCAAAGCAAGACCAACGACAAGATATTTTTGGCGATCCGCTGCACTCTAAACCTGTAGCAATTGATTACGGTAATGATGACGTTCGTTTGCTTATTGGCACCAATGCTGGCTTTTTACATATGTTTAAAGACGCAGGAAATACAGTGAGTGAGAGTTGGGCGTTTATTCCCTCTGCGCTATACAAGATTATTAAACCACTGCGTGAAAACCAGGCTGAAACTAAAGTTTATGGCATGGATGGAGCAATCAGTGTTTATTTTAGTAATAAAAGTTTAAACGGTGAAGGATTAAATGACGGCATTATAGATGCAAGCAAAGGCGATGAAGTATGGGCTTTTGCAGGAATGCGCCGTGGTGGTAAAAACTACTATGCACTAGATATTACAGCACCAAATGCTCCGAAAAAACTCTGGGATAAACCAATTGAAGGCGGGAAAGGTGACTTTACTGAACTTGCTCAAAGTTGGTCTAAACCACAAATAGCCTACATAAAAGCATTTGGCGATAAGCCTCTGCTGGTATTTGGTGCTGGTTACGATACAAATAAAGATGCTGCTATTCGTAGTGAGGATAAGACTGGCCGCGGTATTTATATTGTTGAAGCTAAAACAGGTAAAAAAGTTTGGGCATTAACACCCGGTGAAAATGGCTTTACAGGCAAGCACAGTATTGCAGCGGATGTAACCGTGCTTGATTCTGACTACGATGGTTATATAGATCGTATTTATGCGTCAGATACAGGTGGTAATATTTGGCGGATTGATATGCCGGGCAGTGATATTAGTGAGTTCAGCCATTTTAAGTTAGCTGAGCTAGGTAGTACACGTGCTACCCAAGATAGGCGCTTTTTTTACAAGCCATTAGTTGCGCGCACTATGTTTAGTAAAGTAACTCAAACCACCGAAAAAGGGGAAGTAGTTACCACGCGCTTAGATACGCCTTACGATGCCATAGTTATAGGTAGTGGTAATCGCTCTAAACCGACTGATACTAATGAGCAAGATCAGTTATTTATGATTCGAGATGAAAATACAGTGACTAAGTCATTTAAAACAGGGGCACCAGCAACAATCAAGGCATCTGATTTAATGCTGATGAATAGCGACCCATTTGGTAATTTATTAGACGATGTAGATGGGTTTATAGAACTAGAGGCTGATTTAGCTAAAGTTAAAGGTTGGCGGTATGAATTAGCAACCGGTGAAAAATCACTTGCCGCAGCTACAGTTGTGGGTGGAGTGGCTTATTTTACCTCGTTTACTCCGGCTTCAGATACAGCAACAGTAAATCAGTGTTCACTTAGTGGTGGCGGTGGCTCACTGTATGCGTTTCATTTACATTACGGCACTAAGGTGTACGATGAGCTGAAGTTTGCTACTAGTTACGATGTACCCGATACCCCGCAACTGTACTTTGGTGAAGGACCGTCGTGTGCTGATGGCAATGGTGATGGTAAATGTGACGATAACCCGACCGTTGATGTAAAACAGGAAAGCCAGTTTTATTTAATTGGCCCGGGTATAAAAGGGAAAGATGCTCAAAACCCAATGAGACCAGTGGATGTTATTGGGCCGGGGTTAAAAGTAGTAGACGGAAAAATACAGCTGGTAAGTAGCGAAGCTGTCGGTTTTGGTTTTAAAACCCAGCAAACTTACATTTATAAGCGCGAAGAAAACGACGAAATCAAATCTAATTAAGGGTGTTTAAATGAATAAAAAGCAACATGGATTTACCTTAATTGAGCTGATGATAGCGGTTGCTATCGTCGGTATACTCGCTGCAATTGCGCTGCCTAATTATACAGAGTATGTGAAGCGTGCTTCGCGTGCAGAGGCAGTTGCTGCATTATTAGATGCAGCTAATAAGCAAGAGCAGTACTTTGTAGATAACAGAGAATATACAGAATTAGCGAGTGATTTAGGGATTCAAAGTAAAACAGAGAATGGGCATTTCGAATTAGCGATTAAAGTAGTTGATAAAAGTACTTTTACAATCACAGCAAAACCTATTGCAGGGCCGGTAAAAGGAGATGGTGATTGCACTGCACTATCTATAACTGATATAGGTACTAAAGGTGCGCAAGGGGCAAAAACAAGCGAAGGAAAGGATATTGACTATTGTTGGGGAAGATAATTAGAGTTACCTTTCCTGGCATTTATCAGTCGATTTAATACGTATTCTGCCAGTTTGACTTACAGATAAAGCCAATCCTTCGAGATTGGCTTTATCGCTATTAGGGCAATATATAAAAGTCCCATTTTGAAAACCGTTTAATGAGCCATCGGGCCTAAAAGTAAGTGCCTCTCGGGGGTACTCTAAGCTATCAAACTCATGGGTGTGTTCAAAGGTGCTTAGCATTAGCTCATCGTTATTAAGAGAAGTAGATTTATCGTTATCGATAAATAACGATATTTGCTCCTCCCAATCACCTTTTTGACATTCATTGTTTTTTAACGCGCATAAAGTAACGTATGTACCGTTTTCTATGGCGTAAAGGCGAGCATAGTTAATATTTCGGTGTAATAAGTTTACTTGATTATCAGCACGGTTTAGCGCTAAAAAATCAGGAAAAAACCACATAGAAAGCTGGCTAATAATAGCCACAATAGCAATTGTTACCATTAGCTCAAGTAAGGTTATACCATTATGCTTAGTTGAATATGTTATTAACTTCATCCCTGAAGCCTTAAATGGAGAGGTGATTATTTTAGTTTAGTAAATAATCAAAAAATAACAATATGGAGCTTGTTTTTAACTGCACTTAAGGTTGGTGTCTCCAACGTAAAAGGCAGTGCCCGATTGAGATACAGTTAATGCTTTATTATTCTCGTTATCGCTATTAGGGCAATATATAAAATCCCCAGGGCTTGTGGTAATGCGGCCACTGGTGTTAAAGCGAAGGCTGTTAACTTTACCGCTATATTCCACTTTATCATTTTTAGGTACGGCCTGCATTACGCGCAATAGGCTATCATTATCTTTTTTGTAGTCGCCATCACGATCAGCATCGACAAATAAAATAATACTACTCGTAGCTCCCCATTGGCTTTGACAAGTTAAAGTTGGTTGACTGCTTGCAACATTAGCACTAGAAGCAGGACATACAACCACTATTTCATCGGTGCTTGCCGCTTGCGCGCGTGCATAACTAATATTACGTTTTAGCTCTAATAAAAAGTTCTCGGCGCGGTTTTCCTCTAGCATGTCGCTACTGTTCCACAATGCAATGGTGGCAATAATGCCTACAATAGCCACAGTCACCATCAGCTCTAGTAAAGTGAATCCGTATTGTATTTTTTTCATATTGATCCCGTAGGTTACTTATTGTTTTAGTATAGCTATTTTTATTAGCATAATCATAGCATGGCAGATTGTTTTATCAGCGTAATACAGTCACTTTGTTTGCTATGAGCCTTGTGATTGTCTAAAATCGAGGCAACTGTAGCTTTAAAAAGTAATTAATATGAAAAAAATAGAAGCAATCATTAAACCTTTTAAGCTTGATGATGTGCGTGAAGCCCTATCAGAAGTAGGCATTACAGGTATGACAGTAACTGAAGTTAAAGGGTTTGGGCGTCAAAAAGGCCATACCGAGTTGTATCGTGGTGCGGAATACATGGTTGATTTTTTACCTAAAGTTAAATTAGATATTGTACTGGGCGATGATGATGTTGACCGTGCAATTGAGGTAATAATTAAAACGGCACAAACAGGAAAAATTGGTGATGGTAAAATATTTGTCACTGAGGTTGAGCGTGTTGTGCGTATTCGTACCGCTGAGGAAGATGAAGAAGCTATTTAAGCTTTATTACAACAAGTACGCTAAAAAGGCGCTTACTCAAGTTAGTAAGCGCCTTTTTAATTAATTATTTATTTCTGCTGTTAAAAATTCGTGTTTGTTTAGCGTCTTCGCTAAGCTCACTTAAGCCTAGCTTATCGTAGCTTTTTTCCATCATTTCAAGTGCAGAGTTTAAGTAGCTGCTTTGAGAGTAATGTTCTACTACAAACTTACCGCGGTTAGCAGCTGCTAAGTAGGCTTCACGTTCATAATAGTAATTGGCCACTTTTAGCTCATACCTTGCCATACGGTTTAACAACCACACTAAACGACGTTTTGCCTCTGGGGCGTAGTCACTTTGTGGGAAACGCTTAACCAAGGTTGATAAATCGGTAAAGGCCACACGTGTACGGTTAGCATCGCGGTCAGCTCTATCAACACCAAAATATTCTTGGAATGCGTTTTTATCGGCTTTAATGTTAACTAATCCACGCATGTAATACATGTAGTCTAAATCTTTATGATTTGGGTTTAAGCGAATAAAACGGTCGATTGTTGCTAGTGCTTGCTCGGTATTACCCGATTGGTAATGCGCATAGACTAAATCCATTTGTACTTGTTTAGAAAATGGGCCAAACGGGTAGCGAGAGTCAATAGCACTTAAAAGTTCAATTGCGCGTGCATATAAACCAGAATCTAAAGTTTGCTTGGCATCTTCATACAAAGCGTGAGCCGATTTATTAGGTACACGTTGAATGTCTTCTTGGTCAGGAGCCGACGAACAAGCACCTAAACTAAGCACTGAAACTGAAAAAACAATGGCGAATGCACGTTTCCCTATTTTATTTATCATTTTATTTGTTACCTTCGTTGTCTACGGCTAGGCCAAGTCGGTAAAACCGAGTAAACTATGCGTATTATATTATGCTTTTATTAAAAGCGATTCTAACCCAGTCGAGCAAAGCTTGCACTGGTAAATTGGGTAAAATTACTAATGTCAGAGCAAATTTCTCTTCAAGCCGACGTTCCAACCGATTTAGGTGGTAAACGTCTAGACCAAGTATTAGCACAATTGTTCCCTGATTATTCACGATCAAGGATAAAAACGTGGATTTTGGATGATAAAATCACCGTTGATGGCGAAATATTCAACACACCGCGCACTAAACTGCTTGGTGGTGAAGTACTTAATGTTGAAACAACCATTGAAGCACCTCGTGAATACATAGCGCAAGATATCAAATTAGACATTGTTTATGAAGATGATGATATTTTGGTAATTAATAAACCTATGGGCTTGGTAGTTCATCCTGGTGCAGGTAATCCAGATGGCACAGTGCTAAATGCATTGCTACATTACCACCCAGAAATTATTAATGTACCTCGCGCGGGTATTGTGCACCGATTAGATAAAGACACTACAGGCCTTATGGTGGTAGCTAAAACTATTCCGGCACAAACGCATTTAGTAACCGCACTGCAAAAACGTGAAAATTTCACGCGTGAATACGAAGCGCTTTGCAATGGCACAATGACCGCTGGTGGTATGGTTGAAAAGCCTATTGGCCGCCATGCAACGCAACGTACGCATATGGATGTACATGAACAGGGTAAGCCAGCGATTACGCATTACCGTGTTGCTGAAAAGTTTCGTGCTCATACACGTTTACGTTTACGCCTTGAAACCGGTCGTACTCACCAAATACGTGTGCATATGGCTTATTTAAATCATCCGCTTATTGGCGATCAGTCTTATGGCGGCCGTCCGCGTCCACCTAAAGGGGCAACGCCTGAGTTATTTGAATTGCTGCGTAGTTTTAAACGCCAAGCATTACATGCGGTTAAATTAAGTATTGCGCACCCAATTACGGGTGAAATGATGACATGGCAAGCACCTATTCCAGATGACATGGTTGCTATGACACTGGCACTGCGTGAAGACACAAAAGCTAATCCTGACATAGATAGATAATGCAGCTTTTATCAGCAGCATGGCAAGTCCCTATAACAGGTGTGAGTACATTAAGTACCACACGTGTAGGCGGTGTTTCAGAAGCGCCGTTTAAGAGTTTAAATTTAGGGCTGCATGTTGGTGATAATAAACAACAGGTATTAAAAAATCGTGCTTTGTTGGATAAGCATTTGCCAAATAGTGCTGTATGGATAGATCAAGTTCATAGTGGCGATGTACTCATTGTTGATGGGCAGTTTAAATTTAACGCTCACCATCAAGGAGATGCACTATATACACAACTCGTTGCTCAGCCTTTGGCAATAATGACCGCCGATTGCTTGCCCATTTTACTTGCCAGTAACGATGGAAAAGAAGTAGCTGCCATACATGCTGGTTGGCGTGGATTAGAGCAAGGTGTAATTAAAAATACGCTAAACTGCTTTAATGCCAAAAAAAGTGAAATAAGTGCCTGGTTAGGTCCCGCAATAGGGGCTGATAAATTTGAGGTAGGTAGCGAGGTGTTTGCATTGTTTAATGCCCAAAACCCTTTGTTTGCCAAAGCGTTTAAAGCGTGTGCAAACCAAAAGTACCTTGCCGATATTTATCACCTTGCACGTATTCAATTGCGTCAATTAGGGATTATAAATATTACCGGTGGTGAGCACTGTACGGTTTCTCAAACTGAACAGTTTTTTTCGTACCGACGCGACGGCCAAACCGGACGCATGGCAAGTTTGATCTGGCGCAACTAATTTATCAATATAATGATTATATTTACTGCAACACCTTGAACAACCCCCCTAACATACCCATTATTTAAGCAATGAGTTTTATTAATAGGTAACCCCAATGCGTTTAGATAGATTTACCAGTAAATTTCAGTCTGCGCTTTCTGATGCGCAATCTTTAGCCCTTGGCCGCGATCATCAATTTATTGAGCCGGTACACTTAATGTATGCTTTGTTAAAGCAAAGCGGCTCAAGCGTGCGCGCGTTATTAGCACAAGCAGGTGTTAGTGCTGACGAGCTTAATACTAAGCTTTCCCAAGAAATAGAAAAACTATTTAAAGTGGAAGGCGTAGGCGGCGATGTGCAGCTATCGAACAACACTATATCCTTGATCAACTTATGCGATAAGTATGCGCAAAAGCGTAAAGATAAATATATTTCTAGCGAACTGTTTGTATTAGCTGCTTGCGACGATAAAGGCCCGCTGGGTAATATTTTTAAAACCTTAAATATCACCTCCGACAAAATAGAAACGGCCATTAATGCAGTGCGTGGTGGGCAAAAGGTTGATGATCCAAATGCCGAAGAAACACGCCAAGCACTTGAAAAATACACCATAGATTTAACCGAACGTGCAGAGCAAGGTAAGCTTGATCCGGTTATTGGTCGAGATGATGAAATTCGCCGAACAATTCAAGTTTTACAACGCCGAACTAAAAACAACCCAGTATTAATAGGTGAACCCGGTGTAGGTAAAACCGCGATTGCCGAAGGTTTAGCACAGCGTATTATTAATGGTGAAGTACCAGAGGGATTAAAAAACAAGCGGGTACTTTCGCTTGATTTAGGCGCGCTGGTGGCCGGTGCTAAATACCGCGGCGAATTTGAAGAGCGATTAAAATCAGTATTAAATGAACTGGCTAAAGAAGAAGGCCAAGTGATTTTATTTATTGATGAAATACACACAATTGTAGGCGCAGGTAAAAGTGATGGCGCAATGGATGCAGGCAATATGCTAAAACCGGCACTTGCCCGTGGCGAATTACATTGCGTAGGTGCCACCACTCTTGATGAATATCGTAAATACATTGAAAAAGACGCCGCCCTTGAGCGTCGCTTTCAAAAGGTATTGGTAGAGGAGCCTTCGGTTGAGGATACTATTGCTATATTACGTGGCCTAAAAGAGCGCTACGAGCTGCATCACTCTGTTGAAATTACCGATCCTGCTATCGTTGCTGCTGCGCAATTATCGCATCGTTATATTAGTGACCGTCAATTACCCGATAAAGCGATTGATCTTATAGATGAAGCGGGCTCTTCTATTCGTCTACAAATAGATTCAAAACCAGAGTCGTTAGATAAGTTAGAGCGCCGTATTATTCAATTAAAACTTGAAGATAACGCACTCGCCAAAGAAAAAGACGAAGCAAGTTTAAAACGCCGTACTGAAATGCAAGAGCTGATCACCGAGCTTGAAGGAGAGTACAATGAGCTTGATGAGATATGGACTGCCGAAAAAGCATCTTTACAAGGTACTCAAGTTATTAAAGCTGAGCTAGAACAAGCACGACTTGATTTAGATGTAGCTCGAAGAGCCAGCGATTTACAGCGTATGTCGGAGCTACAATATGGCCGCATACCAGAGCTTGAGCGTAAACTTGATTTAGCATCGCAAGCAGAAATGCAAGAAATGACCTTGCTAAAAAACCAAGTGGGCGAAGATGAAATAGCCGAAATACTCTCTCGTTGGACCGGTATTCCAGTATCGCGGATGCTACAAGGTGAGCGAGAAAAACTATTGCAGATGGAAGAAAAGCTACATGAAAAAGTAATCGGACAAGATGAAGCCGTTGTAGCGGTAGCTAATGCTATTCGCCGCTCACGTGCAGGGCTTGCCGATCCTAATCGCCCGATTGGCTCGTTTTTGTTTTTAGGCCCAACCGGGGTCGGTAAAACAGAATTAACCAAAGCACTCGCCGGCTATATGTTCGACACCGAAAGTGCCATGGTGCGTATTGATATGTCTGAGTTTATGGAAAAACATTCAGTAGCACGTTTAGTTGGTGCGCCTCCTGGGTATGTTGGCTACGAAGAGGGCGGGTATTTAACCGAAGCCGTGCGTCGTAAACCTTACTCAGTTATTTTATTGGACGAAATAGAAAAAGCACACCCAGATGTGTTTAATATTTTGCTACAGGTTTTAGATGATGGACGTTTAACCGACGGTCAAGGACGCACGGTTGATTTTAAAAATACCGTTATCATCATGACCTCAAACTTAGGCTCAGATATAATTCAAGAGCAAGCGGGCAATAACGATTACGTTACTTTGAAAGAAAAAGTGATGAATGTTTTAATCAATGAGTTTAGACCTGAGTTTATTAACCGTATTGATGAAACCGTTGTTTTCCACCCACTGGCTAACGAGCACATTAAAGAGATTGCTGATATTCAGTTAAGTAAATTACGTGAGCGTTTAACGCAAATGGGTTATTTACTCGAGATAAGCGACGCTGCTTTAGATCGTATTGCCGCAAGTGGTTTTGATCCGGTTTATGGTGCGCGTCCGTTAAAACGAGCTATTCAACAAACGATTGAAAATCCATTAGCGCAAAAATTACTCAATGGTGATTATATGCCAGGTAGTGTTGTTGTAATTGATGCAAATGACGACGGTTTAGTGTTTTCAAGCCGTTAAGCGTTATAAAGTAAAAACGAAAAAGCCGCTAACATAGCGGCTTTTTTATTTGTGCTGACAATTAAATTTTAAAAGTAAGCAGTAAGTCGTTGATCTTTCTTGAGCCTTCAACTAACTCAGCAGCGCCCCTGGCAACATTAAAACTTAAGTTTAAATTATCATCACCTAGGTTTTTAATCTGCTCTACATTAGTACCTATGTCGTGGCTCACTACTTGTTGCTCTTCTGCAGCAGCCGAAATACCAGTAGCGAGTTGCGCTATTTCGCTAATTTGAGTGAAAATGCTATCAAGCTCTTGCTGTGTTTGCGTTGTAGTATTTACACAACTGTCGGCTTGTTGCTTCGTGTTTTGCATTATTTTTGACCAGCTAAACAAGGTGTCTTGAATTTCCTTTATTGAGCTGTGAATTTGCGCAGTGGCATTTTGTGTTCTTGATGAAAGCGCTCTTACTTCATCGGCAACTACAGCAAAACCACGGCCATGCTCACCTGCTCTTGCAGCTTCTATGGCAGCATTTAGCGCAAGTAAGTTAGTTTGCTCGGCAATACCTTCAATTTCACTCATTACTTGGCCAATTTTATCGGCTTCTGACGCTAGGCTGTTAGCGGTTGTTGCTGCTTGCTCTACCTGAACGGCTAAATCAGAAACCATGGCATTATTATCGGCAATGTGTACTTTTATATCGGAGCAACTTTGATAAGTAACACTTACTTTATCGGCAGTGGTGCAGGTGTTACTTGATATTTCACCTATAGTCGAACTCATTTGCGCCATTGCAGATGCTATTTGCTCAAGCTGCGAGCCTTGCGATGAAATACCTTGCTCTGTAAGCGTTGACTGTTGATCTAAATTTAAAGCAATATCATTAAAGCTTAAGGTAGAGTCTTTCATACGCCCCAGTACAGTGCGTAATTTAGCGCTTAGCATTTGCTCTCTGTAATCACTAATACTGTGAGGGTGTCGGCCACTATAAATATAACGAGATATAGAATCGGCTTGTTGTTTTTGCTGCTTTAATATTCTTGGTGTTGTTATTAGCTCATCATAGTTTAAAGCAAGTATAACTAAGCAAACCACTAAGCTAATTAGTGCAATAGCAAATGAAGCCCATACAGCAGTTGCAACTAACCAACATAATAAAGCAAATACACTTAAGCTTTGTCTTAAACTTGTGCGTTCGCGCCAATTAAAGAATGACTTTTTAGCATTTACTTTACTGTAAAATAGTTCTGCACGGCGTTTTAACTGTGGGCTTAATTTGGTTCTTACAGATTGATAACCAATTAACTGGCTGTGCTCAAAAATAGGAGTTACAAATGCATCAACCCAGTAATAGCGGCCATCTTTACAACGGTTTTTAACTGCGCCGCGCCAAGAGTGGCCTTGCTTTAATGTTTCCCACATTTCTTTAAATGCAGCTTTTGGCATGTCGGGGTGGCGCACTATATTATGGTTCTTACCCATAAGTTCTGCTATATCATACCCGGCTATAGTACAAAATGCTTGATTAGCGTAAGTGATTACTCCGCGCAAATCAGTTGTTGATACCAGTTCTTGTTGTTCTTCGAAGGCCACTTCTTCATTTATTAAGCTTTGATTACGACGCATATTATTCTTTAATCATCCTTTGTAATACTTACTATTATACTTGCTTATATAAAGCGGTAGTAGGGTAATCCCATTATGAAGGTCACTCAGTTTATTTATTGCCTGTATTTATGATCTAAATCAAGATTAAAGTTATATAAGCTATATATAACATACCAGTATGGGACTAATACGGCTAATAGTTAGCTAATTATTTACTTTAGTACGGTTAGTTTTTGTTTTGATAAGATAAATAATAGTGCAAAGCAATTGTATATTTTGTATAGCAATGGCAAGATTATCGTTTATGGCGTTAAATAAAGCGTGTTTAAAGCAAAGCAGATACAATAGAACTATAAATAGTATTTTTTCTTAGTATTTATCTTGAGTATAGGTAATTAGACCCCATAACCTTATGATTAAGCCACTTGGCTCGAGGAAGTATTTTTTGGCAACACATGATCTAACAAACGCGCTTGACGCTCTTTCAGTAACGCAGCATAAACATGCAATTAACGGAATAAAACGTGGTATTGAGCGTGAGTCACTAAGAATTAAAAGTGATGGCGTTATCTCTGCACAAAAACACCCAGAAGGGGTGGGCAGTGCGCTTACCAATGGCCAAATTACGACCGATTTTTCAGAGTCGTTACTTGAATTTATTACCCCAGTTAGTGAATCGTCCACACAAACGCTGCAGCAATTAAAAGACTTACAAAAGTTTACCCTAGAAAAAATGGGTGACGAATTACTTTGGCCTATTAGTATGCCGTGCTTTATTGAACATCAAGACGACATAGTTATTGCGCAATTTGGCAGTTCAAATGTAGGGCAAATGAAAACGCTTTACCGTGAAGGGTTAAAAAACCGTTACGGCAGTATGATGCAAGCTATTGCTGGTGTGCATTTTAATATTTCGTTTCCAGATTCATTGTGGCAGTCATTACATACGCTAAAAAATAGCGACCTTAGTTTAGAGGATTTTATATCTGATGGTTACTTAGCGCTTATTCGTAATTTTAAACGTGAATTATGGCTGATCAGTTATTTATTTGGTGCATCACCTGCGTTATGTAGTTCGTTTTTACAGGGTAGAAAAACCGATTTACCATTTAAAAAGCTAGGTAAAGGCACCCTGTATTTAGAAGTAGGCACTGCGCTGCGCTTAGGTAACTTAGGTTACACCAATAGCGCACAATCATCACTGCGTGTAATGTATAACTCGTTAGATGAATATGTAGCTGGTTTGAAAAAATCAATTAACACACCTTCAGATATTTACGGCAACCTTGACGATTACACCAGCGAAAATCCAAAACAGTTAAATAAGAATATTCTGCAAATAGAAAACGAATTTTATTCGCCAATTCGCCCTAAACGTAATGCTAAAAACGGTGAAACACCAACAGATGCACTACTTAGAGCCGGTATTGAATATGTCGAAATTCGCGCATTAGATGTTAATCCATTTAGTGAAGTGGGCATAGATATAGAGCAGTTCCACTTTTTAGATGTGTTTTTAACGTATTGTTTATTAAAAAGCTCACCGGCAATGGATTGGGAAGAGCAAACACGCAGCACAGAAAATCTTGATACAGTAGTAAATAAAGGGCGAGAAAAAGGCCTTGAACTTAATTACTTTAATCAACCACGTACCCTTCAATCGTGGGGTGAAGATATATTTTCGCAATTAAGTGAAGTGGCAAAATACATGGATACTGCCTACGGCGTTAGTTATTATTCAAGTACTATTGAGCGCATGGCAACTTGGATTAATAACCCAGGACTTACATATTCTGGGCGTTATGTAGCTGAGTTAGAAGCTTCAGGGCTAGATAACGGCCATTATGCGCTAGCAATTGCTGAAAAGTATAAGCAAAGCCATCAAGCTGCAGACTATCAAGTGTTTTCAAAGCAATGGTTAGAGGAGCAAGTTACACGCTCTAACGACGCTCAGCGTGCTATTGAGCAAAGTGACTCAGTATCATTTACCGCATTTTTAAATGCTTATTTTGATCCTAAATAAATAGTTAGTTTTAAGCAAAAAAAACGCAGCTCAAGGTAGCTGCGTAATTATTTTAGGGAAGAAACAATGCTGCTCTGCTGCATTGTTAAAATCAGACTACTGATTTTTGCAAAAGTTCAGCGAGATAAACCAAATGAAAAAAAATGTAGTTGTTTTATCATTAGCGCTTAGTTTAGCCGGTTGTGCCACAGCTCCACCAAAGCAGCCTGATGATATTTGTAAAATTTTTGAAGAAAAAAGAAGTTGGTACTTTGGTGCCAAAGATGCTCAAGAAAAATGGGGCGCTCCCAAGCACGTACTTATGAGCATGATGTACCAAGAAAGCTCGTTTAAACATGACGCAGCTCCACCAATGCAGTATTTCTTATGGATTATTCCTACCGGTAGAGCAAGCTCTGCTTATGGCTACTCACAAGCAAAAACGATGACCTGGTCTGATTATATTCGTGAAAGTAAGAATAGTGGCGCCGATAGAGACGACTTTGATGATGCTATCGACTTTATGGGCTGGTTTGCTTATAAAACCCATAAAATAAACGGCGTATCTAAATGGGATGCCTACGGTCAGTATCTTAATTATCACGAAGGGTGGGGCGGTTACAAACGCGGTACTTACAAAAAGAAAAAATGGTTAATGGGTGTCGCTAATAAAGTAAAACACCGTGCGAGCCGTTATGGTGCGCAGTTAAAGCGTTGTGAAGCAGATTTAAATAAAGGGTGGTTAGAGCGTTTGTTTTTTGGCTAATAACATCTGTTGTATTTATTTAGCCTACAAAAAAGGAGCCAATTGGCTCCTTTTTTAGTTTATTTTTTACGTTTTTTCGGCTGTATTTTAACCAGCTTTATCATGTTTTCTTTTACTTCAAGTACTTCAATAGGGTAGCCGGCAATACGCAAACTTAAATTGGCATCAGGAATGTTTTCTAAATACTCAACTATTAAGCCGCTGAGTGTTTTAGGCCCGTCGAGTGGAAACTCCCAGCCCATTTCTTTATTTAAGTCGCGCACGTTAGCACCGCCATCTACAATGCACGAGCCATCGGTTTGTGTGGTTACTTCTTCGCTTGGCGTACGAGTTTGGGTGGTGGTAAAATCGCCTACCACTTCCTCAAGTATATCCTCTAGGGTAACTAAACCTTGAATGTCGCCATACTCATCTACCACCAAGCCAATACGCTCTTTAGATTGCTGAAACTTTAATAGCTGCGTATTTAGTGATGTGCCTTCAGGAATGAAATAAATTTCACGTACAGCGCGTAGCAACGATGGTTTATCAAATTGCTCTTTTGTAAGTAACCTAAGCGCATCACGCGAATGAATAAACCCCACCGCGTCATCTATGTTATCTCTATATAACAATACACGCGTATGTTGTGCATGAGTCAGTTGGCGGCTAATAAGTTTCCATTCATCGTTAATATCTATGGCCACAATTTCGTTACGTGGGATCATAATATCTTCAACGGTTACTTGTTCTAAATCTAAAATTGAGGTCAACATGCTTTGGTGACGCGCAGGAATAAGTGCACCAGACTCATTAAGTACTGATTTTAGCTCTTCTTTACTCATGCTGTGCTCATCTATTTGTGCCGCACTAATACCAAATAACCGCAAGATGCCGTTGGTTAGCCAGTTAATAACAACGACAAATGGGAAAAGGATTTTTAGTAATCCTTTAAGCACAACAGAACTTGGGAAGGCAACTTTTTCAGGGTAGAGAGCAGCAAGTGTTTTTGGGGTTATTTCTGCAAAAATAAGCACTACTAAGGTTAGCGCACCTGTTGCCACAGCAATACCTAAATCACCGTATAAACGAATACCAATAATAGTAGCAACTTGTGCAGCGGCAATATTAACTAAATTATTGCCGATTAAAATTAAACCAATGAGCCTATCCGGACGACTAAGTAATTTACTGACACGTTTAGCAGCGCGATGATTCTCTTTGGTGAGATGTCGCAGGCGTATACGATTGATTGACATAATTCCGGTTTCTGAGCCAGAAAAATAAGCAGAAAAAAGTACCAAAAAACCTAAAATGATAAACAAGGTACTGGTCGATATGGCGTCCAACGATGGATCCTTTTATTATAAACTAGCGTGTATTAGGCTAGAGTGAGTTAGTAGAGTCAAGTTAAAATTTATTTAGAATAACTTCTTGTATAAAACGACTGCCAAAATAAGCCAGTGTAAGAATAAAAGCAGCAACCATAATAGCAATAACCACAGGTTTACCACGCCAGCCTTTTTTCATATGGCCAAGCGCAATCACAGCAAAAATACACCATGCAACAAGCGATAATATCGTTTTATGGATAAATTGAGTAGCGAACATACCATCGAGAAATACAAATCCCGACAATAGTGCCAAAGTGAGTAATATAGTACCTAAGTTAACCAATTGATACAGTTGGCGTTCAACCACCATTAGTGGTGGTAAATGGCTGTGTACAATAGCTAAATCTTTACGCTTTAAGCGCTTATCAATAAAGTAAAATTGTACGCCATATAAAGTAGCAATAATTAAAATGCAGTAAGCGAGTAATGATAACGAAATATGGGTTACTAAGCCCACATCAACATCAATACTTTGCAGTAAAATATGGTGTGGTATAAACAAGCTTGCCATAGTTAGAAGTGCAGCAAAGCCGTACACGACCGGCAATAATAAGGTCGCCGGAAACTTTAACGATACCGTAGTGACAGAAATCACAATAACCCAGCAGGTTAAAAGCGCCACATTGACAATACTTAAATCTTGTCCGTCTGCTCTAAAAACCGAATTTACTAACAACAGCATGTGCGCCAAAATAGCCACAGTACTCAATATAATAGTTAGCTTTTGGCTAGGGCCTTGTTGATGAAACAACCGTGAGAGCACGTAAGACGTTGCTAACACATAAAATAAACTGGCAATAATAGTTAAGCTAATAATCAGCATTGTGCTTGGGCCACTTAATTTGAGTCAAATAATTAATGATTGTTATATAGCCATTGTATTTTATAGCAAAGCAAATGCATAGACCTTAAAAAAAGAAACTCAACAAGCTGCACTTGAACACTGTATTGTAAGACACCATTTACGGTATACTGCTTTTAATTGAAATTTAATAATATTAATTCTATTAATACAGCGCACAGAGTTAAAGGCGCTTTAATTGGGTTGGTATAAACGTCTTATCGGAACCGTAATATGTTTGAGAATCTCCAAGAACGATTAGGTAAAACCTTAAAAAACATTAGTGGCCGTGGCCGCCTAACAGAAGAGAATATTAAAGACACTCTTCGTGAAGTGCGCATGGCATTTTTAGAAGCCGATGTGGCGTTGCCCGTTGTTCGCGATTTTGTAAAACAAGTTAAAGAGCGTGCGGTAGGTGTTGAAGTTACAAAAAGCTTAAGCCCAGGCCAAGTATTTGTAAAAATAGTACGTGAAGAACTCGAAAAAGCCATGGGTGAAGCCAACGAAGAGCTAAGCCTAAATGCACAACCCCCTGCTGTTGTTATGATGGCGGGTCTGCAAGGTGCTGGTAAAACCACCAGTGTTGCTAAACTGGCTAAGTTTTTAAAAGAGCGCAAGAAAAAATCAGTACTTGTAGTAAGTGCCGACGTATACCGCCCTGCAGCAATTAAGCAACTAGAAACGCTCGCTGCTGAAGTGGGTGTTGATTTTTTCCCAAGTGATATTTCGCAAAAGCCGGTTGATATAGCAACCGCAGCTATTTCTCATGCGAAAAAGAAATTTATTGATGTGGTATTAGTCGATACTGCAGGTCGATTGCATGTTGATAGCGACATGATGGATGAGATTAAAAATCTTCACAAAGCAATTAACCCAATCGAAACCTTGTTTGTTGTAGATGCAATGACAGGTCAAGATGCGGCAAATACAGCTAAAGCATTTGACGAAGCCCTGCCACTAACTGGTGTTATATTAACTAAAACTGATGGTGATGCACGCGGTGGTGCTGCTTTATCTATTCGTCATATTACCGGTAAGCCAATTAAATTTATGGGTGTGGGTGAGCGCATTGATGCACTTGAGCCTTTCCACCCTGACCGCATAGCGTCACGTATTCTAGGCATGGGTGATGTACTTTCATTGATCGAAGAAGTCGAAATGAAAGTAGATAAAGAGCAAGCTGCCAGAGTCGCTGAAAAAGTATTTAAAGGCGCTGGTTTTACCCTTGATGACTTTGCGGATCAACTTAAGCAAATGAAAAACATGGGCGGCATGATGTCGATGCTAGATAAATTGCCAGGTATGTCTAACTTACCCGATGCTGTTAAAGGCCAAATGGGCGATAAAACCTTCATTCAAATGGAAGCCATTATTAGCTCAATGACAAAAAAAGAGCGCGCCCGCCCAGAAATCATTAAAGGGTCACGTAAAAAACGTATTGCAGCAGGTTCTGGTACGCAAGTACAAGAAATTAATAAACTACTAAAACAGTTTACCCAAATGCAAAAAATGATGAAAAAAATGAAAGGCAAAGGTGGCATGACCAAAATGATGCGCGGCATGAAAGGTATGTTACCGCCGGGAATGATGGGTGGCGGTGGCCCTAAATTTTAAAGTTGAGTTTAACGTAGCTTAAATGTAACGATATAAAATATATGAAAAGGAGCAAATGGCTCCTTTTTTGTTGAATAAATTATGCGTGCTAAACGCTATTAACGCTAATTTAAAGTTGGGATCACGCTTTAACCTACTAAACTGGCTTTTAGCATCACTTCTTACTTGCATTGTTGCTAAAAACTCGTACAATTCCCCAGCTCCCCATTCTGGGGAGTAAATCTTATTAATGAAAACAGTCAATCTTTATAGAGGACGGTATGGTAACTATTCGTTTGCAACGTGGTGGCGCTAAAAAACGCCCTTTCTATCAAATTGTGGTTGCGGATAGCCGTTTCTCGCGTGACGGTCGCTTCATCGAGAAAGTAGGCTTTTTTAACCCAATTGCTGCAGGTCAAGAAGAAAAAATTCGTTTAGATTTACCACGTGTTGAACACTGGGTAGGTCAGGGCGCGTCTCTTTCAGATCGCGTAGCTAAGTTAGTAAAAGACGCTCGTAAAGCGGCTTAATAGGCGTAAGTGTAACCATGAGTCAAGAGAACACCTCATCAATAATTGTCGTAGGAAAGCTCGGTGCCCCGTATGGTATAAAGGGCTGGCTTAAGGTACATTCATTTACTGATGATCCCGCAGGGATCTTCGATTTCAGCCCGTGGTTGATAGGGCAGCAAGGTAAATGGCAGACCTTAGAAGTGGTCGACTGGCGTCGCCACAACAAAGGCTTTATCGCTAAATTTGCGCAAGTAAACGATCGAGACGAAGCAGTGGCTTATACCCACGCAGAAATCTCAATGGATTCAGCGCAATTACCAGAACTCCCGCAAGGTGAGTTCTATTGGCGAGATCTCATTGGCATGTCGGTTGTAACTGATAAAGGTTACGATTTAGGCATTGTTGATGACCTAATGGAGACAGGGTCAAATGACGTACTGGTTGTTAAAGCAAACAGTAAAGACGCATTTGGTCAAGCAGAGCGTTTAATTCCGTTTTTAACTGATACAGTTATTATCGAAGTTAAACACGACGCAAGAGAAATTACCGTAGACTGGGATCCAGGGTTTTAATGACGCAAACGAGTTCATTATGGGTAGGGGTGATAAGCCTTTTTCCTGACATGTTTGACGCTATTACAGACCAGGGTGTTACCGGTCGCGCAGTAAAAAGTGGCTTAATTGATTTTAACTGCTGGAATCCGCGAGACTACGCTTTAGATAAGCATAGAACCGTGGACGATCGTCCTTACGGGGGCGGACCAGGTATGTTAATGATGGTTGAGCCATTAAAAAAAGCGATTGCCGAGGCTAAAAAAGCTGCAGGTGATGGTGCTAAAGTAATTTATATGTCCCCACAAGGGCGCAAACTAGATCAGCAAGGAGCTAGCGAACTCGCAAGCTCTAAAAAACTGATTTTGATTGCCGGTCGCTATGAAGGTATAGATGAGAGAATAATAGAGTCATACGTTGACGAAGAATGGTCAATTGGTGATTTTATTTTGAGTGGTGGTGAACTACCAGCCATGACATTAATTGACGCAGTAGCGCGATTAGTGCCTGGCGTATTAGGTCATAACCAATCAGCAGAACAAGACTCATTTTCGGATGGCTTGTTAGATTGTCCTCACTATACACGGCCAGAAACATTGGACGACAAACAGGTGCCTGCTGTATTGCTCAGCGGAAACCACCAAGAGATAGCAAAATGGCGGCTTATGCAGTCATTAGGCAGAACTTGGCTACGCCGTCCTGACTTGTTGCATAACCTAGCTCTGACTGAGGAGCAAGCGGTATTACTCGCGAAATTTCAGCAAGAGTACCAAAAAGCTTGTGGCTAGAAGACAGTTACACCTAGGAAAGTGAGAAACATAATGGCAAAAGTAAACCAAAATATTATTAAAGCGCTTGAAGATGAGCAGCTTAAAACAGACGTACCTGCATTCGGCGCTGGTGATACAGTAGTTGTACAGGTAAAAGTAAAAGAAGGTGCTAAAGAGCGTCTACAGGCCTTTGAAGGTGTTGTAATCGCTAAGCGTAATCGTGGTCTTCACTCAGCATTCACAGTTCGTAAAATTTCGAACGGTGAAGGCGTTGAGCGTGTATTCCAAACGCACAGCCCTCTTATTGATAGCGTAACAGTTAAGCGTCGCGGTGCAGTTCGTCGTGCTAAGCTTTACTATCTACGTGAGCGTTCTGGTAAATCTGCACGTATTAGAGAAAAACTTAACTAATACGCGCTGTTTATCAACGCAAAAAAACGGGTTGCATCCTTCGGGTTGCAACCCGTTTTGGTTTCTATAACATAAAATTTCAGGCTAAATACTAAAGCTTAAACCACAGCTGTCGGACTAGGAGTCGCACTGTCGCAATATTCACCAGTATAGTTAGGCTTCCTTTATTGCTAAACACAAAGTGCACCTCGATAAATTTTTATCAATATGTGTTTTAAACACCTTTTCAACTTACCCGCAGAATACGTAATAACCCAATTAACGCCAGTATGAGCATAACTTTGCTCAAGCAAAACTTAAGCTAAATATACCTAAGCCAAATAAAGCACAGAAAATAAAAATTTGGCAGATGAATTATAGTATTTAACCTTGAACTCTGGTTAAGAGATTTACTAACGTATTGAATCATAGTTATATTTAATTTTATTTTCTCTAGCCAGAGGTTTTCAGTGAAAACAAGGCGAATTTACGCGTCAATAGCTGGCCTCTTGCAAGAAAATTCAACGCAGTTAGCGCTGAAAATAGCTGCTTGAGATAAGTTTATTATCCGGAGCTCAGGTTATTTAAGGAAGTAGGGTGATGAAAATAGCTCAAAAAGTGGAGCCAAGTGTAACTAGGTATAACTTGAAGGAGTATTGGATGGGCAGTAAGGATTGCGGTAAGGGCGCTTTATACGACCTTACCGCGACTAAGTTATTAGGCTAGTTGAACCTATGCACAATACAAATTACTTAACGTTATGAACATGTACATCGCGTTGTGGGAAAGGAATAGAAATACCTTCTTTATCAAACGCTTTTTTCACTTTTTCTTGCATATCCCAGTAGTAAGGCCATAAGTCACCTGTTGCAACCCAAGCGCGAAACATTAAATTAACTGAGTTATCGCCAAGGCTGGCAACACAAATACGTGGTGCCGGATCTGTTAAAGAGCGCTCGTCTTCTTCAAACAGGCGTTTTAAGATAGCTTTTGCCGTATCTATGTCGTCGTTATACGAAATTCCAAAGGTCATATCACAGCGGCGTTTGTCATAAATACTTACGTTCACTAGTGTCGCATTCGATAGGCTACCGTTTGGAATAACAATGCGGCGGTTATCGAAGGTATCTACTACTGTGTATAAAATTTGAATTTCGACGACTGCGCCCATAAAGCCCTGTGCTTCGATAGTATCGCCAACCTTGAACGGTTTAAAAATTAGCAACAGCACACCGCCAGCAAAATTAGCTAGACTGCCTTGCAGTGCAAGACCTATTGCCAGGCCTGCAGCACCAATCACCGCGATGAACGAGGTGGTTTCGATACCTACCATAGAGGCCACCGAAATAAGCAGCATAATTTTCACTACAGCGCTAATTAAGCCACATAAAAACTTGTTTAGTGTTGGATCTTTTTTGCCTAGTCGGTTATCTAAAACCTTAACAAAGCGGTTGATCAGCCATAGGCCAACCAGTAAAGTAATAATAGCGAGCACAAATTTTGGTGCGTAAGTCATAACGAGTGATATGGCTTGGTCTATTAATTGTGAAGCGTCTACATCTGTTCCTAAAACTTCTTCCATTTTATGGATCCTGTTTATTTTAATTACTATATGAATAATATAAGAATAAACGTGATAACTCTACTATGCAACAAATGCAGGCTTTTTAGCTAGCTAATTTACTTTTATTGACTGCGGCTTTTAGGGTAAATAATTAATATTTACTTTAAAGGTATTCGTTGCTTCTCAAAGTATTGTTTTTCAATTTAACCTTTTACTTATTTAGTCTTTTATCAGGCTATTGATCCTGTTAGTATTTATCGTATTGATTAGTTTACTTTAATGTAAACTTAAGTTGGCGTTTTTGCTTTTTAAGGTGGTATGCAAGTGGCGGATATAAATGATTTAGCCCAGTTAAGAGTGGGTATTGATGAGTGTGATACACAGTTGGTGGCACTGCTGGCAAGGCGTAATTCGCTTACTCAAAAAATTGGCGCAATAAAGCAGCAAACTGGTGCGCCACTTCATGCACCCGATCGTGAAGCTGATTTATTAGCTGCAAGGCGCCAAGAAGCAATTAATCAGGGAGTAAGCCCAGAGTTAGTTGAAGATATTCTTAGGCGTATGATGCGCGAAGCGTATCAGAATCAGCAAGCTAAACTTGCATGTGCTGCACCGCATTTATCACCCATTGTTATTGTGGGTGGGCAAGGTGCTATGGGGCAATTATTTGCTAAGCAATTTCAGCGCTCTGGTTACGAAGTAAAAACCCTTGATAAGCAAGATCAAGCAAACGCTGCAGCAATTTTAAAAGGCGCTAAATTAGTACTATTAAGTGTACCTATTAATGCGTTAGAAACTGTAGTTGCTGAACTACCTAAGTTAGATGAAGGCTGTTTATTGGTAGATATAACATCGGTTAAGCAAGCGCCAATTAAAGCACTAAAAGCAGCGCATAGCGGCCCAGTTGTAGGTCTGCATCCTATGTTTGGCCCAGATATTTCGCACTGGGTTAAGCAAACAGTGGTGGTGTGTGAAGGGCGTGACCACGATGTTGCACAGGGCTTGTTAGCACAGTTGCAAGTGTGGGGTTGCCAGCTAGTTGAACTTGATGCGAAAAAACATGACGAAGCAATGCAAATAATTCAGGTAATGCGCCATTTAACTACCTTTGTATATGGGCAGTTTTTAGCAAAACAAAGCCATACATTAGCGGAGTTACGCAGCTGTTCATCACCTATTTATCAATTAGAGTTAATGATGGTTGGGCGCTTATTTGCGCAATCGCCAGAGTTATATTCAGATATTATGTTAGCGCAATTTGATAACGTAGAGAGCTTACTGGCGCAGTATCAACAGACTTTTGCAGACACACTTAAAAAGTTAAAAGCAGGAGATAAGCCTGCGCTTATTGATGCCTTTGCTGATGCAAAAGCTTATTTTTCAGATTCGACAGCGCACTTTTTAACCCAAAGTCGCAGCCTGTTAAATAAAGCGAATGACGCAAAAGTGCTAGATTAAAACAGAAAAACAAAAAAGGGCTTAATTAAGCCCTTTTTACATTATAAGCTGTGCGTTATTGCGTATTTACACTCACAGCTTGGAGCGTTTCGCTTTGATAGCAGCCTAAAATACGTACATACTGAGTGTATTCTTTTAGCTCCTCTAATGCATTTTTTACTTGGCTGTCGGCAAGGTTCGCTTCTAAGTCGACGTAAAATACTTCTTCCCATGGGTTACCCGGCATAGGGCGAGACTCTAACTTAACCAAATTAATTTTATGTTGTTTAAAAATCATTAATGCATCGGCAAGTGAACCAGCCTGCTGTTTAGTGGCCATAATTAAACTGGTTTTAGTGGGTATTTGCTTTGATACCTGTAATGGCTTACGGGCTACAACAATAAAGCGGCTGTGGTTTTCGCTTTGATTTGCTAAGTTAGATTTAATCACTTCTAGGCCTACATTTTTACCTGCTTGGGCAGAGCCAATAGCGGCACTGTTTGGCGTGTTTAATGCTGATTGCAGAGCACTTGAAGTTGAGTCGCAGGTTTCGTGTTGCAGCTCACCAAGGCCTTGTAAAAAGCGGCTACATTGAGCAAACGGTTGCGGGTGAGCAAATATTTTTGTAAGTTGGCTAAGCTCAGTATCTGGGTTTGCAAGTAAACAATGTTCAACACTGTGCGTTACTTCACCAACAATAGACACTTGTGCATGTTGTAGTAAATCAAATACTTCGTTGATACTGCCTGAACTGGTGTTTTCAATAGGCAGCAAACCAAAATCGGCTTGGCCGTTTTCTACTTTACCGGTAATTTCGTCAAACGAGCTACAGCCTATTTCAACTAACTTACCTGGGCGACGGCTAAAGTATTTATGACAGGCCAACTGGCTGTATGAGCCTTGCCCACCTAAATACGTAACACGATGGGTTTCGCTTAACGCATCTGGGTTAAGGTTTTTTTGCAGCATAGCTTGTTGATGCAATACAGAGTCTTCTAAAATAGTTTGAAAAACATTATTTACGTAATAGGCGTCTAACCCTAACGATTTCCCATAACCTATCAGCTTTTCTAGAAGTGCTAATTCACGGGCTTCATCACGAATCGGTTTATTGTTCGCTATTTTATATTCCACCACACCATGGCTAATACGACGTCGTTTGGCTAGTAAAACCAGTAAATCAGAATCTATCTCATTTATATCGTGTCGAAGTGTATTTAGTACATCATTGCTCATTTGGCTTTCCTCATTCCAAAAGTATGCTGTTCATACAGCAAAAACAAAAAAGCCTCCCGGTTGGGAGGCTTTGCTATTCGATTGATTTTATCTCACAAACAGTTCAGCCTCTTCTATATAAAGAAGCTAAAAAACGAAAAAAAAGTAACTGCGTAAGTAATGTTCATGCTGATAATGTATGGAGAGTTACTGTTAATGTCAACAGCGCTTTTGTTAAATAACTTAAGCTCTGAAAAATAAATCTATCACTAGTGGCTATTTTCAAGGTTAACTGTGTTGGATTTACTTGTAATAGGCCGTGATTGTTGCATAAATTTGTCTTGTTCCCTTTGTTTTTTATATAATTTACAAATAATTTATAAATAAGATCTTGGATCTGGTATATTTCAATTACTGGTTCAAATAATAATAATAAAAAGGTTAGCCTGTGGTGTATCGACGCCCCCCATCTCGTTTCGGGATAAACTCACTTAGCGTCAAGTTGTCATTGTTGATTTCTGCAATATGTTTAATTGCTGGAGTGTGTGCGGCCGCGTTAATGCTCAAATCTGAAGAAAAACAACTGGTTTTTGAAGAGCATGAAGTATTAAAAGAATCTAACGAATTACTTATAAAACAATTCAAAAACTTACTAAACACTAAAATTAAAGTTGCTCAGCAAGCAAATATAGTCGTGGGTGAGCAGCTATTTAGTGATCAGTCATCGTTAATAAGTAATAAAGTAAATACACTGCAATTAAATAATGACGGTACGATACGCAGTGCCTCTACTGATGGGCTTTCGGCTGCATTTATCCCACAAACTAGCTATACACCTTTTTATAAACAATTAATATCAGACTCTGAAACGCTCTGGAAAATTATATCGCCAACACTAACTCAAGATTTTTTTAATTTTTACCTTATTACTAAAGATAACTTTATTCGCATAGCGCCGCCTAACGAGGCTTTAAATGCGCCAGCTAATTATACATTTACACAAAGTACGCGCTTTAATTACGCTAAGGCGCTTACAAATCCTCAACATAGGCCTGTTTGGTCTAAAGTTTATTACGATACTATATGGCATAAATGGGCTATTAGCTTAACGGTTCCTATTTATAAAGAGGGTGAGTTTTTAGGTGTTACTGGCAGTGACATCGCGCTAAAAACATTAATATCGCAATTGCCAATTGGCGGAAAAGAAAAACAGTTAGTGGTATTTGACAGCCAAGGGCAGTTATTAGCGCACCCCAATTTAACCCAATCAAGTTATGCACAATATGGTAAAGCAGGTAAAAAACTACTCCCTGAGGACTTTATTGATCCCACATTACAAGTAATTGTAGATGATGCGATTAAAATGCAACGGTCTGAATATGCCGACTCATTCAAATTAAATAATGAAGCGCATATTATTAATATTCATAAAATAGATGGCTTAGATTGGTATGTAGGGGTATATAAAAAACGTTCTTCAACATTCTCAGCATTAGCAGATTTAAAGATGAAGTTCTTTGGGCTATTTATACTCTATGCCATTTTAGTCGCCTTACTCTTACATCAAGCACTTTATCAGCTAGTACTTAGGCGTATACATTCTTTGGTTTATGCCGTTACAAACTTTGGTCAAGGCCAGTTACAAATAGAATTTCCAAAAGAAAACAAAGATGAAATAGGCACTCTCAACGGCTCATTTAAAGACATGACCATTGAAATTAGAAAGCTAATAGATGGGCTTCACCAGCGTATTATTGAAAAAGAAATTGCAGAAAAAGCAGCCAGGCGACTATCCAAAGCCGTGGCGTTTTCTGGTACTGGTGTGGTGATCACCGATAAAAACTTTGTCATTGAATACGTAAACCCTAAAATGCTTGAAATGACCAGCTTTTCAGAGGAACATTTTAATCGAGCGCCTTTATTAAGCATTATTGCAAGCGAAATGGTTATATTAATTGATGATATAGATGTTGATTTACGCAGTCGTAATTGTTGGCGTGGCGACACCTTAATTGAAAGCGATAATAAAGCGCCTATTTGGGTTTCTTTAAGTATTTCACCTATTCGCGAAGATGACGGAACAATTACCAGTTACGTAGCCTCTGCGCAGGATATTTCGTTTGTTAAAGAAAGCCAGCGTAAAATGGAACAGCTTGCTTATTTTGATACTTTAACAGGACTTGCTAATCGAACATTTTTTAGAATGCAGCTGCGTAAATCGATGGCGCTCGCTGAACGCGGGCATTATGCCTTTGCATTGTTTTATTTTGATTTAGATGAATTTAAACGTATTAACGATACCTTAGGCCATAATGCAGGCGATCAATTACTCGTTGAAGTTGCAAATAGATTAAAGCAACGCCTAAGAGCCGAGGATACTATTGCGCGTTTAGGCGGTGATGAGTTTGCTATATTACTCAGTGGCATTGAGCATCAAGAGCATGCAACTCAAGTGGCAAATACGATTCAAAAAACCCTCAATGAGCCTATTCAACTTGGCAGTAACGAAGTTATTATTAGTGCCAGTATAGGCATTACTATGGCCCCATACGACAGCCAAGAAGAAGACCAACTGTTAAAGCATGCCGACTTAGCCATGTATGAAGCAAAAGCAAAAGGGCGTAACACCTTTCATTTTTATAGCCAAGAGCTCAATACTGCTGCAAATGAACGCTTGTTTATTGAAAACGAGCTACGCCAAGCTATAAAAGATAAACAACTCACGGTTTATTATCAGCCGCAGATTGATAGCCGCACTCAGCTTGTAATGGGTTACGAAGCATTGTTACGCTGGTTTCATCCAACAGAAGGGGCGATTGCACCCACTAAATTTATACCTATTGCAGAAGCTACCGGTTTAATTGTTGAACTGGGAGAGTGGGTATTACACCAAGCATGTAATTTTGTAGTTAAGTTAGAGCGCCAAGGTAGAGCGAGTAATATTGCGATTAACTTATCGGCCAGACAGTTTAAAGATGCCAGTTTATTACCTACACTGAAAAAAATAATAGCCAGTACACAGGTGTCGGCTAAAAGCCTACATTTAGAATTAACCGAAAGTATGCTGATGGGCAATGTAGAAGCTGCTATAGCACAACTACATGAATTAAAGGGACTCGGGGTTTCTATTTCTATAGATGACTTTGGTACTGGTTACTCTTCATTAAGTTACTTGAAACGTTTTCCGGTGGATATTCTTAAAATTGATCGCTCATTTATAAAAGATATTCCAGATGATAATAATGATATGGCAATAACAGCGGCAATTATAGCCATGGCGCAAAAGCTAAAACTCGATGTGGTTGCCGAAGGGGTAGAAACCGTTGAGCAAGTAGAGTTTTTGAAAAATAACAATTGCTTTATAGTGCAAGGGTATTACTTTAGCCCGCCAATTGCAGAGCGCGATTTACCCACGCTTTTTGAACGATTGGAGCAAATGGCGAAGGACGAAAAATAAAATTAAAATGCGGGTTTAACCACCCGCAATTTTTACTTTAAAGGTTAAGCTTTCTAAAATAGCTTTTAGTTTATCGCGATCATCACCTTGTACTTCAATAAGACCGTCTTTTACTGCGCCGCCTTGGCCCATTTTACTTTTAAGTGCTTTAGCTAATTTTTTTAAATCATGCTCTTTAGGGTCGACTCCAACTACCAGCATAACGCCTTTGCCCTTGCGTCCTTTTGTTTGGCGCTCAATACGCACAAACCCGTCTTTAAATAGTTTACCTGCAACTTCTTTCTCTGGTTTTGGTTGCTCTATTCGCCCCGTTTGTGTTGAATATACTAAGTGACTATCGCTCATCATTAACCTATACAAAAATTGAATCAAACAATGGCGTAAATAATAGCAAATTTGTGTATTGATGTTTTTATTTTTGCTAATTAGTTTTAAACAGTTATATTTGATTCAAAGAATATTAATAGGACATAATATGAGTTTAACTAAAAGTATATCGGCCGATGCAGCTACGTTAACAATACATATAAAGGGTAAGTTTGACTTTAATTTAGTGCAATCTTTTCGCCAAGCGTATGCGCAAATAGATAAAAGCATTACTAAAGTAATTATCGACCTAAGGGAAACCGATTACATGGACAGCTCAGCATTAGGTATGCTGCTAAATATGCAAAAAAGCATAGATACACAGGTCAATAAATTTGAGATCAGCAACTGCCAACCACAATTAAAAAAAATATTACAAATATCTCGGTTTGATAAGAAGTTTGATATTAACTAGGGCCTGTTGACCTTTCAGGATTAAAATTTGTTCAATCTAGGGGCGATTAAATCGCGGCGCGAGGTTTGTAACCTAGTGGGCTAAGTAAAAACCGAACAACAAAGAGTTAATCGTCCCTAGAAAGAACCCAAAGGGCAGCGCATGTTTTGCATTTATGCTGCGTTATCGCCTATTTATGGGGAATAACCACACTACATAGGCTCTGCTTTGCCTAAATACCAAACATACTGCTGCAAATTTAACCTCGAAAGATAAACAGGCCCTATGATGCATATTTTAGTTGTTGATGATCAAGCCCTTAACCGAATATTACTGCAAAGGCTATTAACACAAGAAGGCTATACAGTTTCTTTGGCGTATAATGGTGTTGCCGCTATAAAGATACTCGCGCAAACCCCAATTGATATTGTGCTACTTGATGTAGTAATGCCTATTATGGATGGCTTTGAAACGGCAAAAATAATAAAACAACGCTTTAACGATATTCATTTACCTATTATTTTTATTACGGCACTGGATGATCACGCCAGCTTTGAGCGTTGTTTAGCGGTTGGCGGTGATGACTTTATTCAAAAGCCGTTCGAAAAAGTAATTTTACACGCCAAAATTAAAGCCCACTGCAGGACCCGTGAATTAAGTAAAAAGGCTAACCAGCAAAAAATATTACTTGAGGAGCATCAAAATCAGCGTGAGCGAGAGTATGAAATTATTGAGCATATTTTTAATAACTCCCTCGAAAATCAAGATCAATTTAAAACCCACCTCGATTTTAATTTATCGCCTGCCACCATGTTTAACGGCGATATGTTTTTAGTCGCGCAAAGTCCTATAGGTAATTTATATTGCATGTTGGGTGATTTTACCGGTCATGGTTTAGCGGCGGCAATAGGCGCTTTACCTGCATCGCGTGTGTTTTACACTATGGTTAAAAAAGGTATGGCGTTACACGACATTGCCCGCGAATTAAACTTATTATTATACAATTTACTGCCCGGACATATGTTTTGCGCTGCAACTATTATAGAGCTAAGTGTATCTGGTAAAAGTATATCGGCATGGCTAGGCGGACTTCCCGATACTTACTTAATAGATAAGCAAGGTAACCTTAAAAAAACGCTCGAATCGCAACATATGGCATTGGGTATATTAAACAATCAAGAGTTTGAACATGAGGTTATTCACTTTGAAGTAAATGAGCAAACACGGCTTGTACTTGCAACCGATGGCATAATCGAAACAACGAATAAACAAGGTGTTTTTTTTAGTGAACAACGCTTTATCGAAACCTTAAAAATGAACCCGATGATCAGCAGCGAAAACATCGTTAATAGCGTAAGTCAGTTTGCTGATGGTACTAAACAACAAGACGATATAAGCATAGTGTTACTCAATTGTTTACCACTAAGTGTAAAGCCGGAACCCAGAGAGGCATTTTCTAAATTAGCGTTTAATATGTCATTGAGTTTAGATTCGAAGCAAATAAAAAACACCGATCCGGTTTATGATTTAGTAAATATGCTCAGCAGTATTAGTGGTTTAAAAGCACATAGCGCGAATATATTTTTACTCCTATCGGAGGCATACAATAATGCGCTTGATCATGGTGTACTTAAATTAGACTCACAATTAAAAACTCAAGATGATGGCTTTTTTAAATATTACGAATTGCGCGCAAAAAAACTTGCAGAACTTAGTAATGCAAAACTCTCTATAGAGGTAAGTTACTGCCCTGATAGCTTGAACTTATACTTTATTATTTGCGACAGCGGCTGCGGGTACACTCACCAGCAAGATACCCTATTAAATGACGCAGCTGAGTTTGGTCGCGGGCTGTCACTGCTTGACGAAATAGCACAGAGAGTGACTTATAACAGCAGTGGGAACCAAGTTGAAATGTGTTATAAGTTGAGCTAGCACTGTAAAAAAATCCATGCTAACATTTGCACACTATAGAAGTATGGATGGCCAAATGATTAGTTCCTATTTACAACAAGCACAACTCAGTGCTGACACCCGTTTAATTTCAGCAGAGCTAACAGCGCTTGAGCAAGCACTTGCAAGCACTAGCTTGCCTGAAGTTCGCTGGCATTATCAAATTCCACAGTTAGGTGAGGGCGGAGCATGTAGTTTATTTGGTTATCTGCAAGATGAACCGTTTAAGTTAACTACTTACGTAACTAACAATGAGCAAACGCACACTAAGCTTGCTAACTTACAGGCTATTGTAAACTACATACAGCAGCAAACTGGGGTTGATTGGTATGGTATTTATCAAACTCACGATACTGCACAGGGTAAACAGCTTTTAAAGTTAGCTTATCATGGCGCGCCAAGTAGGCCGCTTTTTCCGCTTACAGCCGATTTTGCCGCGGGCAGTAACAACGTGCAAGTTGCGCTCTCTAAAACGGGCCGTATTATTAATAATGTTGAGCAATACTTAAGCCAAGGAGGGGAGTATTATACTTGCGACCCAAAGGTTAAGTCTGAGGTGTGCTTACCTTTATTTAATAGGAGTGGTGAATGCGTAGGAATTATTGATGCTGAGGCGTTTCATAATGATTTTTTTGATGAAAAAGTACTCGCAGTCCTAATTGCATGCTGTATTAAAATTCCTCAATTTTTAGTTTAAATAACAAAAATAGACTATGTTGAGGTTTTTAATAATGATTTTTTGCATGCACAAGGCATTAACTGTATTAATGGCATGCTGTATTAAAATTCCTCACTTTTTTGTACCAATAACACTAGTCAACATAGTGTGTTTTTATGATAAGCTTAAGCTCACACCAACCCCCTAAATAATGATAAGAGATAGTCAATGTTCTCAGTATTAAAACCATTACCCACAGATCCTATTCTTGGCCTTATGGCGGCCTATAAGCAAGATACTAACCCTAATAAAATTGATTTAGGTGTGGGTGTCTATAAAGATGAGCTAGGCAATACACCGGTACTTAAAGCGGTAAAAAAAGCAGAAGCGTTTCGTTTAGAAAATGAAACCAGCAAATCTTATATTGGTTTAGCGGGTAATTTAGATTACTGTCAAAAAATGGAAAGCTTACTATTAGGTGAGCACAAAACATTACTAGCTAACCGTGTACGTACGGCGCAAGCGCCAGGCGGTACTGGGGCATTACGTGTTGCTGCTGAATTTATTATGCGTTGTAATCCAAAAGCAACAGTGTGGGTAACTACGCCAACATGGGCTAATCATATTAGCTTATTTGAAGCAGCGGGCTTAACAGTAAAAGAATACCCTTATTACGATTACGAAAATAAAGACTTATTATTTGATGAGATGATCAACACACTTAAGCAAGTGCCTAAAGGCGATGTGGTTTTACTACATGCGTGTTGTCATAACCCAAGTGGTATGGATTTAAACGAAGCACAGTGGAAGGTAGTTGCTGAGCTTGCAAAAGAAGTGGGCTTTACGCCACTTGTTGATATTGCATACCAAGGTTTTGGCTCTTCACTAGAAGAAGATGCACGTGGTTTACGTATTTTAGCTGACGCAGTTGAAGAGTTAATTATTTGTTCTTCATGTTCTAAAAACTTTGGTCTTTACCGCGAACGTATTGGCGCGTGTTCACTAATTGCAAAAGACAGCGCAACTGCTGATATTTCAAACTCAGTATTACTTAGTGTTGTACGTAGTATTTATTCAATGCCGCCAGCGCATGGTGCCGACATTGTAAATACAATTTTAAGCAGCACTGAGCTTACGCAAATGTGGCATCAAGAGCTTGATGAAATGCGTAGCCGTATAAATGGTTTACGTACACAAATTAAAGAAACGCTAGCGACTAAAAACATAGCGCAAGACTTCTCGTTTATTGAGCGTCAGCACGGTATGTTTTCTTTCTTAGGAATTAATAAAGAGCAAATTACTCGCCTACAAAAAGAGTACGGCATTTATATTGTTGGCTCAAGTCGTGTAAACGTAGCGGGCGTGAGTGATGCAAATATTGAATACTTTGCAAATGCAGTTGCCGACGTATGTAAATCATAATAGTTAACCTGAACTCTGGTTAAGAGATTTACTAACATATTGAATCATCGTTATATTTAATTTTATTTTCTCTAGCCAGAGGTTTTCAGTGAAAACAAGGCGAATTTACGCGTCAATAGCTGGC